>JAVSLW010000010.1 GCA_039666455.1 Methanobacterium sp.
TCAATAGAGAAGATGAAGACCCCATGGCAGGCTCAGCCAACCTCGTAGACGCCATGCTCGTTATTGCGGTAGGACTTCTCATATTTCTTGTGATCTCAGGGGATATGCAAAGTGCTGTTTTTAGTGAGGAATCTCCCCAAAAGAAGAAAGTGTCAAATGAATCAATGCAAAATGCTTCTGAGGTCCAGATGGGAGAAGATATTGCTGACACATCTCAGGAAGGATTTGTTGAAATGGGAAGAGTGTACAAAGACCCTAAAACAGGTAAATTAATCATGGCAGAAGGATAACATGTTTTTAAGGTTGGATTTAGCATGATACTACGTTTACTGGGTTTCTCTGATATTTGTGCTTGATGTAAAATTTAGCTAAACTATTGAGATAACTATCTTTGGTATCTTGAGCATAATATTTAATCCACTCTTGAACCAATTTTATTTTTTTTATTTCTGATCTTGTTACTTATGTCATATTTTCTGCCCTTTTATGTTTGATCTGTGGAGCATGTAGAATCTCCGATTTTTTACGGGTTGCAAAACGTAGTTTTGCAAACATAGAAAAAATTAATTCGGTTAAAAAATAAATTAAAATAGTGTGAGGAGATAATAATGTCATTTAAAGTGGCAGTTGCAAGCAGTGATGGAAAATATGTTAACCAGCATTTTGGTATGGCAGGGCAGTTTTTGATCTTTGAAATTGATGATGAGGGTGAGTACAAATTTATAGAACTTAGGGAAAATGTTCCTGCCTGTGATGTGGGAGGACATACTGAGGATGCCATGAATAGAAGTGTGGAATTGATTTTGGACTGTAAAGCAATTATAGCAAGCCAAATTGGACCTGTAGCAATTGATATTTTGTTGGCCCATGGCATAGAACCTTATATAGCACCTACTTTTATAGATACGGCTTTGAAAGAACTGGCTTTGTTAAAAAAAGGAGAGTAAGAATTAATATTTTAAGATTAATTCAGAAGGCCTATTCCTTGAACGAGGCTTAAACATGTAATTTGGTGATTCTAAGTTTTGATAAGCCTCGTTTAGGATAAGATATTTCCAATGGATTTTTATTTCTATCTACACATTTCTAACGCCTCTTAAGGATGCATTATCTCTATAACTGATTAAAGTCAGTTTATAATCATGATACATTTTCATGCAGTTTTAGCTATGCATTCGGCAGTGTTTTCATTATTACCTTGTTTTGCATTTAGATCCTGTTCTCGTTGATTATATAACGATCGTTATTTCTAATATAACAATTGTTATATTTTCTATATAAAGCTTTCCATTTACATAAAAATGAGTATATCTTTAATAATTCATATTTAAAATGAAATTAAAATTTATAACAAGATGAGAAACTATCTTTAAATAGGTCTAACAAAATATCGAAAGGTAAAAATTTTTTAATTAGGGGGTGCATTCTATGGAGAATAGAGAACTGGAAGAAAAAACAGAGTATGTTGCTGCAATAATTGTTAACCTTATTTTTCTGTATATCTTTAACAATCTGCTCAACTGGCATATTTATTTTGTAACCATTGCTCTCAATGAAATTCTATGGATTATAAATCTGACTATAGCAGTCGCCATTATCGGAAATTTCCTGATGTTGCTGTACAATCCCAACTGGTTCCGACATACCATGAAAGCCATTTTAAATGCCTTTGCCTTCATTGGAGTGTATTTCCTCTTTACAATATTTCCCTTTGATTTCAACAACCCTTTTCTTAACACCGGATTAGCTGTCCTATTGCTACTGGCCCTGGTAGGCATAGTCATAGCTACCATAGTAGAAATATACCTTCTGATAACCGGTAAAAGAAAACTGTAAAAATGAAAAATAACTGGAGTATGGTCTGAATGCTTGTCCGAAAGCTACCGAACAATAATCTGACTTCCTACAGTCCGGAATCAAAAAGAGGCGTGCTCAGGTATCTTTCGCCTGAATCAGGAAAAATCACCACAATCAGCTTACCATTGTTTTCAGGTCTTTTTGCCACCTGCATGGCAGCCCACATAGCAGCCCCTGATGATATACCACATAATATCCCTTCCTCTCTGGCCAATCTGCGTGCGGTGGTAAAAGCATCCTCGTTGGTTACAGAAATAACTTCATCGAGCACTTTCCTGTCAAGTACCCTGGGAATGAAACCGGCACCTATTCCCTGGATACGGTGAGGACAGGCTTTTCCGCCGGATAACACCGACGATGCTTCAGGCTCTACCCCTACTGCCTTAAAAGAGGATTTACGCTCCTTTAACACTTTGGATACTCCAGTGATTGTACCTCCTGTTCCTATGCCTGACACCAAAATGTCTACATTGCCCTGAGTGTCTGCCCATATTTCTTCGGCTGTTGTAAGAGCGTGGATCCTTGGATTTGCAATGTTTTCATCCAGTTATCTGCAAATGATGATGTTTTAGTGAATTTTGAAGATAATTTCATGGAACAATTTCATTTAATGAAAAAAATATCAATACTAAAGATCAATACAATATCAATGTTCAATCATAAAGTTTCATCAGCAAATGATAATGGAAGTTTCATTAAAACAACGTCTTTTTATGAGCTGTATTCGCAACTTAAAACTTTAAAAAAGTCTAAAGGGCATTTTATGCTTGTTTTAGGTGCACCAGGCACTGGTAAATCTGCTAATATATATCAAGCACTTTCTCTACTTGATCTTGATGTTTATGATGCTTTTTTGTTTATAGATATTGATTCCAAACCAGGAGACGTATACAAAATTTTTTGGGATACTCTTCAACAAGATATGGGCGTTAAATCCAGAAACGAAGTTTACAAAAAGGCCTCTGAATATGATCTGGTTCTTTTTGCTGATCCTTTCCTTGATTCAGAATATATTGACCGTGAAAAAGTAGGTTTGGGTCTTTGGACAGAAAAAAACGGTTTAAACACTTTTTCATTCTATTTAAAAGTACTGTATGAATTTATTAAGCATTACAGTGATTTAAAAAAAGTTAATGTCGTTGCTCAAACAGCAGGAGTTTTTAGATTCCTGGGGGTTCAATATGATATTCTCACTGATTTCGGATTTTTATCCAAATTTCTGGTTTTTCTGTTAAAAAAATTGTTTGACGTGGTTTTAATATCCTATACTCAAGATGAAATAATTGAAATTGTTAAAAGCCGTCATTATTCCTGTAGTAATGAAAAAATTGAAGGATGTATAAGGAAATATGGTAAAAGGCCCCGTTTTATCTTTGAGGCATTGGATAAGAGGAGTAATGATTAAAATTTTCAAACCTGCTATTTTTTAAATTTAAATTATTAACATTTACCCAAATTTTATTAGTTAATTAATATAAAATATTATTGGTGGTTGATATGGCAGATGTATATGGTAAAATGGTTAAAGAAGCTATGATGGCTCAAAAAGCTGATGTAGATACGGTAAAAAAGTATAGGGGAGATAAATTTAAAATTGAGCACACGAAAGCTTATGTGGACGTGGCAAATAAGATGGAAGCAGTTGAAGGACAGAGCGAAGCTGTGATAAATCTTCATGTAGATTCAATTAACACTCACTATGACACCTTAACAGGTCTTACAGATACAATAAGACCAGAAGATGACCCTTTTGTAGAACACTACCAGACTCCTGCCATACTGGAAATACTATACGAAGAAGATGAGAGCTTTAAAAAAAGCGTTGATAAGTTTATAGATACTATCGGGAAATCTGAAGACATTATAGGCCTTGATTCTGTAAGAAGGTACTCTGGATTTTATGGACCCACATGTGTCGTTGATTTTGCCATGATTCCTGGAAGTAGCAGTAATGTGGTAAATAAGATACTAAAAAGGACAGATATACCTGATGAGCATAAAAGGACCATATTAGCAGCTAAATCATGGGGGATGAACACTTCCTATGGTATAGGTGAAACTTTTGCAAATAAGGTAGAAGAAGGCGTAACAGTTGGTGAAGCTATTAAAGATGAAATTGAAATGGTTAAATCAATTTATGAAACTCCTGTAGACGCTCAAGCAAAATTAATGGATTCATTGGGACATGAATCCTTTGATGTAAGAAAATACATGTTAAAATACAAAAAAAGAATGAAAGATACCATTATGGCTGCTGTTGAGGATGGAGTACACTATGGAAACATAGTAACTGTTCCTGCCTATTGTGTTGGTGATATATCTCATCATATAGCTCAGTCAACATATAACATGTGTAAAGACGATGTTATAATGGCTATAATTGAAGCTACAACTGATGTAATGGAATCAACTCTTAATAATGCAGTGGAAAAATTTAAAAGTGAATATCAGATATTATCACTTGCTACAGGGGCTGCTGCATGTGCAGTAGAATATATACTAGAGTTAGATGGTTTTAACGCTCCAACAGTTGTTGAATTACTTACAAGAAGGTTTCACAACTATGTACAACTGAATCCTACAAGATCAGCAGCAGCAGAACTTCACAACTGCGACTTCATGGATACCATTTACAGGGGATGGAAATACCTTGATGTGGAAAGAAGAATGAAAAATGGGAGTGGAGGTAAATTAGAACCTGTAGTAACTGGATTTAAAGTTAATTTAGATCCAGTGGATCGAAATGAAGTTATAATGAACCCACAAAGATATACTTATCCTGGATGTGCTATAACAGTTAGATTTTCTTCTTTAATGAGATTGGCTGATTACCCATGTCTGATTACAAGCGAACCTGTAACTGCCACCTTGATGACCAATATCATTGCCATGCATAAAGAAACTCCTGCATCTCCAGTTAGAGCATGTAAAAACTGTGCTTCAGCATGTCTGGTCGATTTCAGACATGACTACTGCCAGTGGAAAGAAGCAGTGTAACTTCATTTATTTTTCAACTTATTGGGGGCATTAAAATAAAATGTTACATGTGTGCTTTGGAAGGTAAAGATACAGATGCTTTGGCAATTTGTATAGTTTGTGGAATGGGCATCTGTAAGGATCACCTTATAAGAGAAGAGCTTGAAATTTGGAAAGGAGATTATCCATTCCCTTCAAAAAGATTTGAGAAAACATTGCCCAGATTTTTATGTGAATGGTGCTACGAGGCCTATCAAAGCGGATAAAGGTGATTTTAAATGGTATCATTACAAAAAAGGTTTTTAGCCGAACTTATAGGCACGTTTTTCCTGGTTTATATAGGGGCAGGAGCTGCGGTCATAACATTAATGATAAGCCACGGGGCACCTCTTCCTAATCCCTTTAATATAGGAATAGGTGTTTTAGGTGGACTTGGAGACTGGTTAGCCATAGGATTAGCTTTTGGACTTACAGTGGCAGTTTTAATTTATGCGCTTGGCCATATTTCTGGTTGTCATATAAATCCTGCAGTCACGATTGCTCTTTGGGCTACAAAAAAATTTCCATCAGCGGATGTAATCCCCTACATTGTCGCGCAGTTAATTGGCGCATCTCTTGCAAGCTTCTTATTTGCTGCAAGTGTAGGTATGAATGCAGTTACCATAGGAGGGCTTGGAGCAACTGCTCCATTTGAAGGAATTGGATATCTTCAAGCAATACTTGTTGAAGCTATAGGCACATTCCTTCTGATGCTTGTTATTATGGGTTCTGCAGTGGATAAAAGAGCAACTCCTGGATTTGCAGGTGTTGCTATAGGTTTTACAGTAGCAGGAATCATTACAACCATAGGAAACATAACAGGAGCTTCAATTAATCCTGCAAGGACATTTGGACCCTATCTTGGAAATCTTGTACTTGGTGGAGTTAATCTATGGCTATATTTCCCAATATATGTAATCGGGCCTATTGTGGGGGCTATAATCGCTGCATTTGTGTATGATTATATTTCATCAGAAGAAAAGCTACCATACAGAGGAATTACGGGGGAAGATAAAAAAATATAGAGGATTAACTTATTTATTTTAAAACAGTATAACGACCTCTTCCTTCAATCTCCTCAATTTTACGGACTGTTTCTTCATAATTTTTGGCAGTTTCATACCCTTTCAAAATTTCACTAAAGCACAAATCAGCAATTTTATAATGAATTCCTGAAATCGCTTTTTTAAATACCAGAAGGTCAACTCCCTTATCTTCAATTAAATCTGAATTTTTTCCAAGTCCAAAATCTATAAACACAATTTTATCATCTTCTAAAATTAAATTGGATGTTGTAAGGTCTCCGTGAATTATACTGCAGTTGTGCAGTTTTGCTATATTTTCACCTATCTTTCTGGAAATATTTTTAATTCTCTCAACACCCACTCTTTCAAAAACATTTTTAATCATTCTTCCATGGATTTTCTCTAAGGAGAGGGTATTTTGTTTTTTGTTTATGTCATAAATAAGCGGAGTTTTAACGCCACACCTTTTAGATTCCCCCAAAAGTTTTGCCTCTTTTTTGGTTCTTTCTTTCCTTAAACGACTGTCAATTTCAGGAATTCTATAACTTTTTAAAATCCGTTCTTTAATGAAAACATCATGATTTAACCATTTATCTTCATATAGATTTGCTTCAGCCCCTTTTTCTGCAATCTCTGGAGGCAGTTTCAGATGTTTATCTGATTTCATCATCCAGGGAACGTCCACCATGTCTGTTCTGTATTTTTGGATGATTGTTGTGTCCTCTATTTTCTGTGTTAGACCATATTTATGCATTAACTGACCCATCCAGGCAATCATGGCACCATTATCACCACAATATTCAATTGGAGGCATGTAAAACTCTGAAAAATGTTCTTCTGCCATTATACTAACCATTTCACCTAATCTGCTGTTTGCTGCAACTCCTCCGCACAGCATGACTTCCTGTTTTTTTGTATGGGCAAGTGCTCGTTCTGTTACTTCAACAAGCATGGAAAAAGCTGTTTCCTGCAAACTGTAGCAGATATCATCCAGTTGCGTCCCTGATTCATGCTTTCTTAAAGCTGCAGTAAGAAGCCCTGAAAATGAAAGATCCATTCCTTTTACTGTATAAGGGAGCTTGATGTACTTGCTGGCTTTTCTGGCGTGTTCTTCGACTTTTGGGCCTCCGGGATGTCCAAGACCAACTTCACGTGCAAACTGGTCAAGACAATTCCCTATGGCTATATCAAGGGTCTCTCCAAGTACTCTGTATCTTTCAGACTCATATGCAATTACCTGAGTATTTCCACCACTAACATAGAGGGATACAGGATCTTCTGCACCAGTTGTAAGTCTTCCTATTTCAACATGCCCTATACAGTGATTAACTCCTATAATAGGAACTTTTAGTGAAAGTGCAAGTGATCTGGCGGCAGTTGCAGTTGTTCTAAGTGCAGGGCCAAGTCCAGGACCCCTTGAAAATGCAACAAGATCAATTTCACCAATATCCAGGTTAGCTTCTTTTAAAGAATCTTTAATAAGTGGAACTATTGAAGCAGCGTGATGTTCTGCAGCTTCTCTTGGATGAATCCCACCACTTTCCGGGATTAACTGCTTTCCACGAGATGATAGAACATTCCCGTCTGAATCAACTATTCCCACACCTGTTTTTTCTGCGGTTCCTTCAATTCCTATACAAATCACTTATATCACATCTAAGTATAAGTTATTAAGCCTGTAATTAGTAACTTAAATAACATAATTAAATCAATATTTGAAAGTATAGAATTGTATTTGCTTTTTTCGTTAATAAACTTCGAGGTGTACAATGAACAATATAAAATGCTATGGCTCACCTTCAATCCTGGATAATTTACAGAATAAGGATCCCCTATTTTTATGTGTAATTGCAACCACAAAAACATCCAGTATTCCTGGAATAACAGGCGCTGGTGCTACTCCCAAACTAACTGCTTACACACCTGCAGCTGATTTAGAACTTGTAATATGTGGAGAACCCAAATGCCTGTCAGAAATTCCACAAACAGTGCTTGGAGATGAACCAGCACCGACACCAGCTGTAATAACAAAAGCGTGTCTTGAAATGGCTGATATTCCAATTATGGTTGCTGATGCTGGTGCTAAGGTAAAACCAGACGTGCCCTACATTAAGTTAGGTGAAAAACCAGGTGAAGATATAAGAACAGGAAATGCAGTTGAAAATGCAGGAGAACTGTTTGAAAAAGGAGTAATGCTTGGGAAAACTTTATCAAAAATCACTGATCATCTTATTATTGGTGAAAGCACCCCTGCAGGCACAACCACAGCTCTTGGAGTTTTAACAGCTCTTGGCTATGATGCGAAGCAGAAGGTAAGCGGGAGCATGCCTGAAAATCCTCATGATCTGAAGTATGAGGTGGTAATGGAAGGCCTTAAAGCTGCAGGATATGAAGAAGGCAGTGTTGTGGAGGATGCTCTTCGTGCAGTCGAAATTGTGGGCGATCCAATGATCCCGGCTGTAGCAGGGATTGTGATGGGTTCATCTGTGCCAGTTACGCTTGCTGGTGGTACACAGATGACTGCGGTGTGCTCTGTTATTAAAGGCATTGACTCTGAATTTGATTTCTCTAATCTATGCATCACAACAACTATTTTTGTTGCAGAAGATGAAACAGCAGATATCAATTATATAACCCGTCAGATTGCAGATATCAATATTTTTGCAGTTGATCCAGAATTTGAAAAATCTTCTGTTGCAGGGCTTAAAAGTTACTTGGATGGTTCTGTAAAGGAAGGAGTTGGAGCTGGCGGAGCTATGATGGCTGCAATGCTTAAAGATATCGATATTGACGATATAAGGGTGAAAATTGAGGATCTATGTAATAAAATCTTTTAGCTACAGAATGTTAAACTCTGTTTACCTAAATATTCAATCTGTAACTATTTTTTAAGATGATCAAAAGTTTTAAACAGCATGATGTTAGAATTATACAACATAGTGTTAGAAATTGTTAACATTATGTTGGAAATAAATAACTTAAAAATGTAAGATAGGTAAGGACCGTGATTGTATGAAAATCAAATTTAACTGGGCATGGGGATTTTTAGGAGTATTAGGACTTCTTGGATATGTGTTAAATGAACCACTCTATTATGCGTTCTTTGCATTCTTTATATTTTTCATAGGAATCAAAGATCAGAAAAAAAAGGACAAATATGAAAAGAAGGAAGAAAGGAATATCATTGATCTTTATAAGATAAGTATGTGGAGTGCATCGGCAGCATTAATTTTATCAGGGATTGTTTTAATTATTTGGAAGACAATTGATGATACAATAGCTATAGTGGTTTTGTTAAGCATAGTTGTGCTCAGTTCGAACTTTTTTCAGTCAATAGGAATGGAAAAACCCACAAAAGATGAAAGGATAAGGAAGATAGGCACAGCTGCGGCTACATATTCCTGGTATGCGACATTAAGCTTTGTAAGCTTTTTACTTGTCTTTAGTTACTGGGGAGGCCGTGAATATAACGCTGCAGAAGCATTCGGTGTAACAATTCTTACAATGATATCTACAATGGTTGTAGCCAACGTAATTTTAAGCCGTAAAGGCGATATAGAATAAAAGTGAGTTTTACCTGGTAAAATTCTTATTTGTATAATTTAAAGTAATTTGAGATACATAATTAAACAGGATTCTAATGAGAACTAGAATAAAAGAATTCAGAGCTAAATATGACCTTACCCAGGCAGAACTTGCAGAAAAAGTTGGTGTTAGGAGAGAAACGATAGTTTTCCTTGAAAAGGGTAAATATAATCCTTCATTAAAACTTGCTCATGATATTGCAGTGGCTTTAAATGCCAAAATTGATGAACTGTTTATTTTCGATGATGAGAAAGATAAATGAATTTTAAAAGATGGAAAATAGGTTAAGTGAAAAAATTTAAATGCTTCTTTTTAAACAACTTCATTTTTCATTATTTCCCTTAAAACTGCGGTGGCATAACAGCCCTTCGGGATTGAAAATTCAATCAGAATTCCTTCATCAGTAGCTTTAGCTGATGTATTCCATATTTTAAACCTTATTGCACGTCTTAATCCATGACTTCCAAGTTTGGGCATTTTAGGAACTTTAAATTCTTCTAAAGTAACTCCTTCTTCATCTAAAACTTTTTGCTCCATTTCTCCAGGTTTTCCGCCTGCAAGTGGAACTTTACTTCCAAGAAGGGGTGCTGTGGGGTGAACCTCAAAGTTTTTAATTTGCTCATTAATATCATTGCCAAATTCATGTACTAAATGCTCTTCATTATCAATAATTATATCTCCTTCCACGTATTTATCAATTCCAAGCTTTGCTCTCTCACTTACTGCTTTGTTGAATAAAAAGGATTGGTAAGCATGGACAAACATCCGTTTTAATGGTTTTGGAAGGCTTTCTATGGCGTGTTTGTAAGAATTTTCATCTAAAGAAGCAATATCATTGATTTTTTTCTTTTTCATTTCCTTTAAGAGCGTTTTAAGCATCATCTTTTCATAGCGCATGCTTCTGGGCATTGCCCCAAGTAATTCCTCCCATTTTCCATCATCATACAATTTTCTTGCTTCTTTAATGTGTTCTGGCTCTTCTTCATATGGATTTCCAATGTATGAATCAACTACCTTTTTTAAATCATTTTCAAGCAATGCTTTTCCAACAAGATGGGTATTCGATCTTTTTGTACCAAACCTCTGCCAGCCATAATAATTGGGAACGCCTTTTTTAGTTAGTTCGGCCAGTATTTCATTTGCAACTTCACAATCAGCTTCAGGATTATCGGTATCTCTTATAAGTAATCGGAATTTATTCCCTGTAAGCTGTCCAATCCTTAATTTCTTCTCATTTTGCATTATTTTAAGGATTTTCACCCTGTACAGTTTATCCTTTATTTTTTCAATTTTTTCAACTTCGCTGTTTGCAACACACAGCCATTGCCTTGTGACTGCTCTTTTATCTTTCATTCCTGCAAAACCCATTCTTTTTCTGTCTATGTGCAGTTCATGTGCCACGTCCAGCACCACATCAAGGGTGTCTCTTCCTATTTTTTCAATGAAAAACCATGTATTAGGTCCTGTTCCGCTTGGTTCAGATTCTGGTATTTCTTCAACATAGAAATCTTCATATTTTGTCCTTATTCGCCCACCAATTCCTTTTTGACAGGTGATATAAGTTTCTGCATTAAGCATGAGTTTTTTCTCCAGTATATTTAAAATTGAACAATATAAAAATTAGTTCTATTATTATGTTTTATTCTATTATTCCTTTATAAACTGAATGAAATAGGGAAGTTTTATTTATTCTTGCAGCCATACACTAATTGGAGATTAATATGATCATCGGAATATGTGGAAGCCCAAGACAACAGGCTACAGATTACGTCACCAAAAAAGCATTAAACATGCTTGAAGAGAAAGGTTTCGAAACAGCTTTTTTCAGCATCCGTGGAAAAGATATAGCTGCTTGCATACACTGTGATTACTGTTTGAGGCAGCACGAGTGTATTAAAAAAGACGATATGTACGAAGTTTACAGTTTAATTCAGGATTGTAAAGGACTTATACTGGCATCTCCAAGCTACAACAGCGGGATGAGTGCACAGCTAAAAGCTGTTCTGGATAGAACACGTGCTTTAGGTGCTGCAGACATTAATTTTTTAAAAAATAAAGTTGGAATGGCTATTGCAGTTGGTGGCGACAGGATGGGAGGTCAGGAACTGGTTATCCAGCAGATAATCACTTATTACGTGCTTACTGGAGCAATACCTGTAAGTGGAGGAGCATGGGGAGCGAATTTAGGCGCCACATTCTGGTCAAAGGATAGTGTTGATGGTGTAAAGGCAGACGATGAAGGCTTTAAAACCCTAAAGAAAACTGTAGATAAATTTGCCCAGTTTTTAGAAATTTATAGCGAAAAATAATAAACTTACTATTTTCTTAATTTTAAAAATTTAACAGGTTTTTAAAATTGGTTTTTCTAAAAATAAGAAAAAAGTATTAAATAAAGCTTTTAAATACTATCTATTCTATAAAATAGAAGTATAAAATTCAACATAACTGATTTTATTATCTAAACGAAATAATCGGTGAATATTTTATTTTTTGGTGAATTAATGTCAACTTCAAAGATACTTAAAGGAAGCTTTCTTATAATGATAAGCTACATATTCTTTCGAATAGGTGGCTTAATATACCGATTTTTAATGGGTAGATTGCTTGGTCCAGATGGTTACGGTCTTGTTGTACTGACATTGCCCTTTCAGGGAATTTTCCAGATTCTATCATCTGCTGGAATCCCTCCGGCCATTGCTAAGTTTGTAGCGCAGCATAAAGTTATTGGCGAAGATGAAATGGCGAGACAGGTCATTTTTACCTCTCTAAAACTCATGTCAATTCTGGGCATTTTCTTTGCCCTTGTAATATTCTTCTCTGCTGACTGGATAGCTCTTAACTGGTTCAAAAAGCCTGAAGTTGCCTATCCACTTCAAGCTGTTGCACTTATAACTCCTTTTAGTGTTATAGTGGGAGCCTTTAGAGGAACTTTCCAGGGATTATACCGGATGGAATTTATAGTGGCCACAAGAGCTGCAGAACAGATTTTCACCATTATTTTTGCAGTTGTGCTTGTATCATTAGGTTTTTATGCTGCAGGAGCAGTTATGGGTACAGGGTTAGGGTTTTTAGCCTCCGCAATTACTGCTGTTTTAATATTCAAGAAATACTTATGGGAATATTTTCCAGCACCGTCTCCTGAAAATAAATTAAGTTTCAAGGAAGAGTTAGGCCTTATTAGAATAATTTTAGCGTTTTCAATACCTGTTGCAGTTACAGGATTATCTGAACTGGCAATATATGATGTCAGTACATTTATGATAGGTAGATATCTGACGGCCAGGGATGCAGGATACTATGGGGTGGCAGATCCAGTATCAAGATTGCCCCTTATAATTTCACTTTCTGTAGCAACGGCAATACTTCCTGCTGCGTCTGAAGCTTCGAGTTTAAATGATAAGAAGTTGCTTGAAACTTATGTAAATCAATTGTATCGTTACGTTGTTTTACTTATCCTGCCAATTTGTGTGGGCATTTCTATATTTGCAGAGCCCATTCTTGGATTATTGTTCGGGTATGAATTCATCTATGGTGCAGGTGCCCTGAGTGTTCTTGTTATTGGAATGGCTTTTTACACTCTATTTATGGGTTTATCAAGTATTATCCAGGGAATTGGACATCCCAGGCTTCCTATGATTATTCTCCTTACAGGAACAGTGATAAATATCATCCTGAATTATATTATGGTGCAGATTTATGGAATTATAGGTGCTGCAGTAGCTACAACTATAGCTGCTTTCATTATAATGGTGGCAATAGTGTGGAAAACTTCCAAAATAACTGAGGTTAACCCTCCATACTCAGATTTCATTAAAATAGGAATTGCATCTGGGGTAATGGGATTGACCCTATTAATAATCCCTAAAACTATATATGGACTTATATTAGCATTAATTATAGCTCCAATTATCTATTTAACTGTATTTACACTTATTAGAGGGTTTAAAAAAGAAGATATCAGGATAATGAAAAAATATGTGATAAAATTGGGTCCACTATCTGAAGTGGTGGGAAAAGCAATTAAATTTATAGAAAGATTTGCAGAATAATACTATAAAATCTAAAAAGTTATGAGAGGATAATTATGTCTGAGAGAAAAAGGCCTAAATATAGGCTGGACATGGAAGTTGAAATTGGAGATAAGGTCGTATCTTTAAATAACAAAAAATCCAGGCTTCTTCAGTGTATAGACAAATACAGATCCATAGCAAAGGCCTCAAAGGAAACTGAAATCCCCTACAGGACAGCGCTTAAAAATATTGAAATCATGGAAAAAGAACTTGGTTTACCAATTGTAACCACAAAAAGAGGAGGAAAAGGAGGAGGAGGTAGCAGTGAGCTTACAGATATTGGAAAAGAAATCCTTCAAAAATTCGTCAAATTGAACAGAGTAATTAAAAAACACGCTGATTTAAATGAAATAGAGGGCGTTATATCTTATATAGATGAAGAAGAGAAAATAATGGCAGTAAAATTAGATAAAAAAGAAGTAATATTACCCATCACTGAAGAATTCAGTGTCGGTGATAATGTTCTTATTTTAATTGGTCCAAATGACATATTTGTAACTCTAAAAGCTCAAAAATCCAGTGTCAGGAATATGCTCGAAGGAAGAATAACAGAGATGAAATTTAAAAAAGATATAGTGCGTATGACTGTAAATATCAATGGTATTAATGTTATTGCAGATATAACCGAATTATCCAGAAAAGAACTTGGCTTAAATCTTGGAAAAAATGTTTTCATAGGATTTAAAGCTGCCGCAGTAGATATTATAAAAAGGAACTAATATTTATTTAAAGAGTGAATTATATGAAGATAATTGTTGATAAAGAAAAATGTACAGGATGCGGAATATGCAAAGAAGCTTGCCCTAAAGGAGGTAAAATATGGGATATAGATAATAAAGCCACGGTTACAAACCTTCGGTTTTGTCATCTATGTACAATTTGTGCTTCCAAATGCCCAGAACAGGCAATACTTATAGTTAGAGATGATAATAAACCTCCAAAAGAGGATTGATATCCCTAAAGAAGTTAAGGATGGTATTATGGGAAGAAGTAAAAAACTTGGTAGGAAAACCTCTGAAACTGATATTGAAATATCCATTAATATTGATGGCACTGGAAAATCTGAAATAAACACTGGAATCAGTTTTTTTGACCATATGCTTGATTCATTTACAAGACACGGATTTTTTGACCTTCAAATTAATGCAAAAGGTGATTTAAAGGTCGATGATCACCATACTGTTGAAGATGTGGGAATTCTTCTTGGAGAGACATTTGCAGAAGCTATAGGCAATAAAAAAGGGATAAAACGAATGTCACATGCTATAATTCCTATGGATGATGCTTTGGCAACTGTCGCTGTGGATATAAGTGGCCGAAGCTGCAGCGTTTTAAAATTTTCCTTTAAAAAGGCAAAGGTAGGGGATTTAAGTACCGAAAATGTGGAACATTTCTTTGAATCATTTGCAAACCATGCAAGAATTAATATCAATGCAAAAGTAGAAGGGGAAAATGACCATCACAAAATAGAAGCACTCTTTAAAGCTTTTTCAAGGGCATTAAATGATGCATCAAAAATAGAGCATGATATTATTCCAAGTACCAAGGGGACTTTATGATTTGTTTAAATACTTAAATAATTTTTTAACTTGTAGGGTATTTCAACATATCACTATTGTTTTTTATAGAAATAATCAAAAATTCTGCCAAAATCCATGCCAGAAACTTTACGACTCTTATAGAGTTCATATATGTTTTCTCTACCTTCTAAAAGAAATTTAGATTTAAGTCCGTATTTTATTGATAAATTAGCTTCCACAAATGCGGCTAATTTATCACATGCCCGGATTAATTCACCATCAAGCGGTGAAAACTTATCTTTATTGTAATTTTTGTTTAAATCTTTGAATTTAATTCCTGTTTTTATAATATTGCTTTCTTTGATTTTATTTTCAAATTCATCCTCAATGAAGTACTTCATTTCATCGTGCCAGGGCTTAGGAAGTAGAGGAAGTATCTCCTCCTTCATTCTTTCACTTTCGTATTCCTTAATCAATTCATCTAAATTTGCGGTGCTTTTAATTGGAGATATGATGTCTTTAGTTAAAACTTCCGGTAAATCATGGAATAATCCGGCAAAGAAGTTATTGTAAATTCTCTTTTTGCATGGATCACTATCCATTTCAACTGTACATAGATATGCAGATGTTGCGACTATTAACATGTGTCCAAGAACTGATGTTTCAGGTATCCTGGGTGAATGGGCCCATCGTTTTTGAAACCTGAGCTGTCCACAGAGGTCTACAAATCCATAGGACTTTTTTTCAAGAAGGATCTTTTGAACACCGATTAAATCATAGTGATCTTCAATCTGATTCTCGATATTCTCTTTTGTCTTTTCTATCCCATAAATAAATGGTGCGGAGTGATATATTATTTTAAATTCCCAATTTGTTGCCAGATAGTGGGCTGCTCTTAGAATACGGCGCTCCAGAGTGTTTGGTGAGAGAGAAAAATATTTTTCAAACCTCATTTTGAATTCTCTGTTTTCCAGTGCATCTAAGTCATCTTTTAATTCTTTTAAAACGTATGTATTCAACTCTTCACGCCTTTCAGCCATCATACGATGAAATACAGGAGGTTTAATATCAGTTAATACCAATCTGTAGAGAAAATCAAAAATAAAACCTTCTATAATGTCTATCCAGTTTATGTGTCCTTCACCTTTTCTATCCTCTTCAATCTTAGCTATTACATACGCTATGACTATTTTATGGGCCTGTTTATCCAGTTCTGTTAATTCTACAGGCCTTATATGGTCATTCCACCGTTGCATGCTTGCAGCTTCAAAGAACCTTTCTATTAGTTTTTCTATCATTGATTCACCCATTCAAAAGCAGTATAAGATTAAATTATTTCCATTTATTAAATAACTTAATTATTTATCTAAATTTAGATGAATAACGTGACACATTCAATTTATATCTGAATAAGATCAGGAGATTATTTTTAATAAATGGAAATTTATATTGGTTAAAAACATCGGGTAAAATTACTGCATAAAATAATAGTCATTTGCAAAATTAACCTATCATATTATCCAGATCAAAGGATAATTCATCTGCAATTTCTTTAAGTTGAGCGTAAAGAACCTCATCAACTGGAATACCATTGTCCCTGACATTTCTAATGTTTCGAACTTCCATATCCCCCGGGATGAAAATACCCTCCCCAGAACCTTTTATTTCTGCAATGAATTCGTCCACATCTTCTTTAAATTTTTCTATGTCCACAAATTTTGAAATGTCTATTGCTATCATGAGGTCACCTTTTGTACACATTTCTTTATGATTAGCAGTTCCTTTTACTCCTTTACCATACGCTGCTTTTACAAGAGGTCCTGCAAGAATTTCAATCATGAATGCAAGTGCATAACCCTTATGTGCTCCAAAAGGTAGAATTGAACCTTTAAGCGCTGCTTTTGGATCTGTTGTTGGATTTCCTTCCACATCAAGTGCAACATTTTCAGGGATTTTTTGTCCCTTTCGTATGGCTTCAAGAAGTTTACCTCTTGCAGACGCTGATGTTGCCATATCAACAGATACGTAGTTTTTATTTGATGGAATTCCAATTGCTATAGGATTTGTTCCGAGAATAGGCTCTTTACCACCTATTGGAGCTACTGCGGGCTCTGTATTTGCAATTACAAGGCCAACCATGTCTTCTGTAACTGCCATGTCTGAATAGTATCCTGCCACTCCAAAATGGTTTGAATCATGAATTCCCACCATTCCAATTCCAGTACTTTTTGCCTTCTGGATGGCTATTTCCATTCCTTTATAAGCAACAACATGTCCAAATTTATGATTACCATTTATAAGTGCCATTGCCGGTGTTTCTTTTTCTATTTCTATTTCTGCATCTGTTTTAATCGTTCCGGCTTTAAGCCCCTTTATATATTGGGGAAACCTGCCCAGTCCATGTGATGAAAAACCCTTTAAATTGGCATCTAAGGTCACATCGGCAACGATTTCTGCATCCTCACATGAAACGTTCATCCTTGTTAAAATTTCAATGATTATTGCTTTTTCCTGTTCGGCTGTTATATTCATTTCATCACCAACTATAAATTAATAATACTCCCATCAAAGGCTTTAATCGTTATTTTTTCTTCCACATCCTCTTTAGCATACCCTATTTTAAAAGCATTTTTATGCTTTTTAATAGCGTCAATTGTTTTTTGAGCATCTTCCTCATCAACAATGATTACAAAACCAATATTCATATTGAATACTCTGTACATTTCTTCTAAAGGTACATCACAGACATGTATCGATTTAAATATTGGATATGGTTCGGGTAAATTATTAATTTCATATCCAATACCTTTTTTAAGCCGTTTAAGATTTAAAATGCCTCCTCCAGTTATATGTGCAAGACCATGGATATCCACATCCAAATTAAGTAAATCAAGGACAGTTTTTACATAAATTGCAGTTGGCTTTAAAAGCTCTTCGCCAACAGTTGTATTTGGATCGCCGGGAAGTGGATCATCAACTGTTAACCCTAATTTATCAAAAAATACCTTTCTTGCAAGGCTTAAACCATTGCTATGTATTCCATCACTTTCTATTCCAATTAAAACGTCGCCAACACTAATTTTTTCCCCAGTAATTACTTTATCCACGTCTACAATTCCAATCCCTGTGCCTGCAAGGTCAAAATCTCTAACTATTTCTGGAAGCGATGCTGTTTCTCCTCCAATTATCGCTATTTTAGACATTTCTGCCCCTTTAGCAAGTCCCTTTCCTATTTGAGATGCAATTTCTGGATCTGCCTTTTCTACAGCCAGATAATCCACCATAGCTATTGGTTCTGCTCCAACGCAAAGTATATCATTTACTACCATTGCAATGCAGTCTATTCCAACGGTATCATATTTATCCATCATTTTTGCAACCAGTATTTTACTTCCAACGCCATCTGTACTCATAGCAATTGCTTTATTTCCTAATTTAACAAGCGCTGCAAAATGACCACTTTCTGTTATCACATCCCTAAATGAAAGTGTTTTTTTAATTTCTAAGACCAGAGCAGAAACTGTTTCCTCCTCCAGATTAATATCAACGCCTGATTCTGAATATGTTACCATGTAATTCACCAAAATAATTTCCTCAAATTTTAAAATAAAGGTAATATGTTTACTATTTGATTATGTACTAATAAAACTTTTAGATTTTCTAAATATAAAATAAGACATAAAACTATCTTTATAGGCTCATGTCAAAATGTAGTGCTAACATTTATGTGAAATAAGGGCTGAATAGTATTAATTATGAAATCGAGTAGATCTATTGCATTTTGATAAGAGGAGTTGTAAACAGTTTCAAAATTAGCCATCATCTTTTTTAAAAAGGATTTAGCAGATGCAGACGTGAATTTTTTTGTGGAGAAAAAGTTAAATATCACCTGATTAAAGAGTATCATCAGGTTTGGAGGGTGCATTGAAAACCAGACAGGCGAATCTACATTAAAAAAGATCTTTATGGGGTAATGAAAAATGATGAACATACAGGTATGGATCATTCTGGCAGCATTATGCTTACTGGGAGAAATGCTTACAACTGGTTTCTTTTTATTATGGTTTGGTATCGGTGCACTGGTTGCGGCAGCTTTTAATTACCTGGGCTTTGATCCAGTGATACAGTTTACTGCTTTTATAATGACTTCTGCAGTGCTTTTAGGAGTTTCAAGGCCCTTTTCCCGGAGAATATCCAGAGATTCCCCTAAAAAAGCAGCTGCAGACCGCCTGATAGGTAAAAAAGCCGTGGTAATTGAAGAAATCACATCCAGTAAAGGAGGGTTGGTGAAGGTTGATGGAGATATATGGAGGGCAATTGCACCCCACAGCATTAAAAATGGAGAAACAGTAACCATAGAGAAAATAGATAGTGTTAAACTTGTAGTTAAGCCAGTAAATGAAGAAATTAAAGGAGATTAAACATGGATTTATTTACAGTAATCATAATATTGCTGGTACTTTTTGTATTTGCATTTAAAGGATTGAAAATTTTAAGGCCGTATGAGAAAGGAGTAGTTGAAAGACTTGGTAAATATCAACGTACTGTAACAAGCGGACTTGTTTTTATTATCCCCTTCATTGAAACCATTAAAAAAGTGGATATGAGGGAACAGGTGGTGGATGTGCCTCCTCAAGAGGTAATTACCAAGGACAACACAGTTGTGGTTGTAGACTGTGTTATCTTTTATGAAGTTGTAGACCCCTTCAATGCAGTTTACAATGTTGTAGACTTTTACCAGGCAATAACCAAGCTTGCTCAGACAAATTTAAGAAATATTATAGGTGATCTGGAGCTTGATCAAACTCTTACTTCACGCGAAATGATCAACACTCAACTAAGAGAAGTTCTGGACGAAGCAACTGATAAATGGGGTACTCGTGTGGTTAGAGTGGAAATTCAAAGAATTGAACCACCTAAAGATATTGTGGAGGCCATGTCCAAACAGATGAAAGCTGAAAGGATGAAAAGAGCAGCAATATTAGAGGCTGAAGGTTACAAGCAATCAGAAATCAAAAAAGCTGAAGGTGACAAACAGGCCGCTATATTAGAGGCAGAAGGTAAAGCTGAGTCCATTAAAAAAGTAGCTGATGCTAATAAATATCAAGAAATTGCAATTGCTGAAGGTGAAGCAAGCGCAATTTCAAATGTATATAAAGCCATACATGAAGGAAATCCAACTAACGATCTTTTAGCCATAAAATATCTTGATTCACTTCAAAAAATAGCAGATGGGAAAGCCACCAAAATACTGCTTCCTATGGAAACTTCAGGGATTTTAGGGTCAATTGCAGGTATCGGCGAGCTATTTAAACAGGATAAACATTTTGAAAATACTGAGGATCTGCCCAGCAGTAATGAAAAACCTGTTGATATGGGTAAAGTCGAAGGAAAATAACTATCCTTCCTTTAAACCATTTTAGATTATTCCTTCAATTCCCAAAAAAATTTATTGAATCCTGACTGTTTCCAGATTCATCGGCGTCTTTGTCTCGATTTTATAGGATCTATAAATGCTTGATGCAAGATCGAGTGTTTTATAGTTATCTCCATGACATATAAGGATTTTTTCAGGTTTTGGAGATAGTTTTCTTACATAATCCATTAGCTGCTTCCGGTCAGAGTGTCCACTGAACCCTTCGATGGTTTTTATTTCCATTTCCACGTTGTAAACATTGGTTTTTCCATCTTCTTTAAGTGGGATTTCCTTCCATCCTTTCTGTAACCGTCTTCCAAGAGATCCTTCTGCCTGATAACCAACAAAGACAAGAGAACTTTTTTCATCTTCGCATAACCATTTGAAGTACTCTACAGAGTTACCTCCAGTAAGCATTCCGCTGGTTGAAAGAATTATTGCAGGCTCTCCTTCTACTATCTGTCTTCTCTCTTCAACACTGCTTACCTTGCAGAATACGTCGGAGATGAACGGGTTTCTTCCCATATGGAATATCTGATCACGCAGATCCTTACTTAAATATTCTGGTCTTGCGGTATGAATCGCATTCGCTTCCCAGATCATCCCATCGATGTAAACAGGGACTTCATCAATGATTCCGTGCCTAATATACTCTTCAAGGACTATCATAAGCTCTTGAGCTCTTCCTACAGCAAAAACAGGTATTAATATTTTTCCTCCACGCTCAAGAGTCCTGTATATGGTTTTTATAAGCTCTTTTTCTGCATCGTTTCTTGAAGGCTGGACATCACCCTGTCCACCATAGGTACTTTCCATTACAAGCGATTCTACACGGGGGAATTTAGATACTGCAGGTTCCAGGAGTCTACTTCTTTCAAATTTAAAGTCTCCAGTGTATACGAAGTTATGCTGACCGTCTCCTATGTGCATGTGAACAATTGCAGATCCAAGAATATGACCGGCATTGTGAAGAGTTAATCTAATATCTGGAGCTATATCAGTTACCTCACCATAATCCAGAGTTATTGTGTGCTTAACGCTCTTTTTAACGTGTTTAACATTGAATGGAAGTGGCTTGTCTTCACGGTGAGCTATGTCTATGTTATCTAACTGTAAAAGAGTCATTAAATCCCTTGTTGGTGTCGTACAGTAAACAGGCCCTTCATATCCATAGTGGAAAAGATATGGTAAAAATCCAGAGTGATCAAGGTGCGCGTGGGTTATAATTACAGCGTCAAGGTCGTCGAGTACAAATTCCGGGACGTTTAAGTAGGGGTAGGAACTTTTATCGTCAGCACCAGCAACATTTACCCCACAGTCCAGTAAAATCTTACTGTTAGGTGTTTGTAAAAATAATGAAGACCTTCCAACTTCTCTAAATCCTCCAAGGGAAGTTAGACGTGTCCAATCGTTTTCAAGTTCAACACTTCGGTGAATTTTATTTCCCAGTGTTTGTAAAATCTTCTTTCTTTCCTTACTGTTTTTTCTAAGTGTTCTTCTAACTCTTTGAATAATTTCAGAAGATATTGGAGGGGTTCTGAGAATTTTAGGTGCCCAACCTATCTTTTTAACTATTTCTCTTGATGTAGAGCCGTATTTACCTATTACGAGGCCTGGTTTTCTTGCCTCTATTATTACCTCACATGTAATATCGTCAAAAGAAATATTGGTTATTTTGGCCTCTTCTGGAACTATTTCATGGATTTTTCTGATGGATTCTTCTGGCTCTGTGAGGACTGAGCGATCTGAGCGGATTATTATCCGTTTCCTTATGTCTTTGGCCAGATCTCTAATTAAAGCTCCATTTTCAGCTATTATTTCCGGATTTTTTGTATAAATTACGACTTCCGGACCTTCAAAATCTACCTTGGCTACCTGTACTCTTGATGGGAGTCTTTGTATTATTGTATTTTTAATTTCTTGAATCTCTGAACCCATAAAATCACTTCTAAAAAATAGAAAATACTGTAAAATTTATTTTACAGATTTAAATAAATTTAATATAAATCACACTAATTTAATTTAGGGGTCAAAAAAAGTTAATTTATTTTCTAAGTCTACTCTTTACTTCTTCTTCAGGTAAAATTTTAAATCCTTCTTTGGTTACTACTGCAACCAGAATACCGTTACCTGAAAATGCATCTCTTTCCATTGCAGACTGTATTGCTCTAACAGCTATATCTATTCCTTCTTCAATATCTATATCTTCATTGTACCTGTCTTCAAGAAGACCATAAGCTACTGGTGAACCTGATCCGGTTGAAACCATATTATCTTCCATTGTTCCACCTGTAGGGTCTAATGAGAATAATGCAGGACCATTATCGTCAACACCTCCAAGTAAGGTTTGAACAAAGAATGGATAAAACCTTGATGAATGCAATATGTTTGCTGTTAAAGTTGCGGCGGATTCAACACTTATTCTCACACCGTGTCTAAGCCTGTATAAAGCTACTTCTGCGCTTATATACTTCATGAGACTCTGGGCGTCGCCTACACCTCCAGCAATAGTGGCCCCTATATGATCATCAATTTTAAAAATTTTTCGAGCAGCCTTATGGGCTATTAAATTACCCATGGTAGCCCTTCTTTCTGTGGCAAAAACAACTCCGTCCTTACATTTCAATCCAACAGTTGTAGTGCCTTTTAATATGTTTTCATCATTCATGAATACACCTCAAAAAAATACAAAATTTAAATAAAAATAGTTTCCTATGCCTAATATTGGAGTTCATATTATATAAAGATTACCTGTTTTACATTTTTCTAATTTTAAGTTTTAAAGCTCTGTTAACCCTTCATTTCCTGATTAAATTAATTTTTTGGTTATATATGCCTGATTTATTCGTTTATCGCTAAGAAACAGGATTAAATGGTATAAATTAGAATTAGAAGAATGATTTATAATATTAGATGACTTTAATATATGGTATATTTGTCAGATTGACCTAATCATCTCATTAATACTCTCTAAATATAAATTTCAGTGATTAAAGCTAATCTCCTGATCTTATTCAAATAAAATTGAATGCGTCATGTTCTTTGCCATTAATTATGGTTATAAACGCTTCAAGGCGGTCCAGCTGCTTAGCTATGGACCATGTTATTCTCTATTTTAATTTATGATCATAACTCCTATTTATAACTTGGTATTAAGAAGCATTACGGCTCTGTCAAAAACTTGGGGGATGTGTGTCGAAAACCTTTATCTGATTTAGGATTTCTTTTCTAATGCTTATTCTAGACATTGCACCATTTTTAATCTTCATTAGCTTCTTAACACTTTTAGGAAAGGTTTTTTGAAAGACATTTTCAATTTTATTAGAGGTTCGTTCGATATTTTCATCTTCAAGGTATGCGAAGAATGTTTTAAAGTAAGGCATTAATAAATCCATGGTAATTGACTGAATAACCTTTGAATAATCGTTTATTTGATTTAATATTTCGTTCAGCTTGTTTCTAGCTTTTTTAAATGATTCACTGTCGAATAAACTGAATAATTCCAGTTTTTCTTGCCGTATTTTATCTATTTCATCATCAGATAGTTCGTTATCTCGTATATATTCTTTAATTTTCTTGTTTATGTTTTTAAATACATGGATTAAACACCATTGGTGTTTAAACCCTAATCTTTCAATAATTGGTTTGTATTTATCGTCTAAATCACTGGTTATTGCGATTTTATTTCTATTCCTTGTACTTTGCTCTAAAAACTCTCGTATATTCTTAGAATTCTCTTTAGAGTATATTTCATCAGCAACAATAATATTCTGTTTACTGTCGAATAAAGTGAATCGGTAATTCCAGATACCTTTAATTTTAATCCATTCCACGTCAAAGATGTAATATCCAGAATAACGATTTTTTGTTTCTTTATTCGAGATTTCATATCCGAGTATCCAGTTTTCAATTGTTTGTCTTGAAATACTGATTCCTGTGTCTTTTTTAACTTTATAGGCAATTTTACGGATTGATCCAAAGAATAAACCAGCCAATTCAATGCATTTTTCTTTGAATTCATGTGTAAAGTTACTATTATCGTTTACAATGTCTGAAATATCTGTTTTAAACTTTTTACCACATTTTTTACACTTATACATTTGAATTTCGGTGTTAACAACTCTTTCATGATAAAAATAAAGTTTTCTTTCTTTAACACCATTTTTAATCACTAATTTACTGAAACAATCCGGACAAAAAGGAATACGCATCTCAATATGAAAAACATCCTTTTTATACCATGTATTCAATGATTTAAATACTTTATCATCTCTTTCAACCGATTTCAAATGATTTTCCTCATATTTTGATAAACCCTCACAAAAATAGGAAAGTTTATAACCCTGATCAAACAAACTATCAACTGGAGCAAGTGTTTTTCTTTTTGTCATACAAAATACTTTGCTCCACTTATTATAAAAGCTTTATGCTTCTATTTCACTAAATAATCAGTTTAAACACGGATAAAAAATATTATTTATAAAAAACATAAATTTCAAAAACACCTAAGTTTTTGACAGTCTCAGCATTACAAATGAAAACAGCTGCTGCATACTATTGTTTATCACTGGCTTTTTAGAAAACTTCAAATGTATTATTGAACATAAGTTCTGAAATATATTTTATATATTTTAAATAGCTTTTAAATATCACATAATGCTTTGAATTTTGATTTTAAAGAATTAGAGGTTATAAAAAGGAAATAAAAAATTAAGGATAATCATGTGATGACTATATCTAACTTATCTTCAGTAATTGCATTTTTTATTTCACGTGCAATTCTGCGCCCCATGCTCATGAATTCACCGAACATGATGTAGCTGTATGCAGAAGTATGCATGAATGAGTTTGTTCCACCATCAATTCTTGCACTCATTTCAAATACGACAATTTCAAGATCATCAGTGCACATTGTCTGTAAACAGAACGGACCGTTCATTCCAGGCTTTACCAACTTTTTAGCTGCTTTTACAAGATTATCTCCTATATCAAATACCTGTGGAAGCAATGATTCCCTCATTACTACCGGGTGATTACCGGTTATCACATATGATGGCTCCATGGAAAGATCAAGCTGATCTTTTGCAGGAATTCTTACTATTCCATCAATATTTGATTCAAATCTGCTGTCCATACCCAAAACTTCTACTTCATCCTTTAATGCTGAATAGAAGAAGTGTATACAGTAATTACACCCTGAAACATATTCTTCAATGTGGGCTTTTTCTATGTCTGATTCTGTGATCCATCCACGGTCAATCATGGCCATGATCTTTTTATCAAATTCTTCAGGAGAAGAACAGACAAAATATCCTTTTCCACCCCTTGCACCGGGGAATTTAACCATTACAGTCCTGTCGATATCTGCACTGCTTGAGTAATTATGAGGTATTCTTATATCTGATTCGAGCATCAGTTTTCTTTCAAGGTTTCTTTCAGCCTCCCATCTTAAAATTGACCTGTTTCCAAACATTGGGACATAGAAATCCTTTTCAACGTGTCCAAGTCCGGCATATGCTATAAAAGATCCATGAGGAACAACTATACTGTTTAAATCACGTAACTTTTGTTGAACATCTTCATTTATTATGTCACTGAACTTATCTACCATTATATATTCATCAGCGACTCTAAAACGCTTGTATGGAACTTCACGCCCTTTTTCACAGACTATTGCAGTCTTGAAACCTTCTTCCTTTGCTCCTTTTAATATATGTAAAGATGTATGACTTCCAAGAGTTGCAATGGTTATATTTTCTTTATTGTACCCTTCAAGGATGTCGAGAATTTTCTGTCTTTCTACTATAGTCATCATGAATCTCCTTTTGTAATTTAGACCTATATTATTTATTTAAGTAATTATCTTTTTTGTCTTAACTTTATATGAATTCCCCATTCAAAAATATTTAAAAATATAAATTACATATCTTATTTTATGAAAGGTAAAGTCATCGGTGATATCCTTGTTTTAAAAAATGAACCTTCAAATATACAGGAACTTCTTCAATTGCCTGAAGTAAAGCGTATAGTTAAATTAGGACGGATAAACGGACCTAAAAGAGAACCGGATGTTGAAATAGTGATAGGAGATAATACTGAAACCATTCACAGAGAGAACCACTGTCTCTTCAAATTGGACGTTGCCAGAGTAATGTGGTCTAAAGGAAATACCACTGAGCGTCAAAGAATAGGAAAAATAGTAAAAGATGGGGAAACAGTTGTGGATATGTTTGCTGGAATCGGTTATTTCTCAATTCCAATGGCTGTTCATTCAAATCCTGAAAAGATCTATTCAATAGAAATAAATCCAATTTCTTACGGCTATTTAAAAGAAAATATAGTTCTTAATAAGGTAGAAAGCGTAATAGATCCAATATTTGGAGATTGCAGAGAAGTAGCTCCTAAAGGAATTGCAGATAGAGTTCATATGGGCTACATTGGAAATACGCATGAATATTTAGATGCTGCAATGGAAATAGTAAAACCTGGAGGAATTATTCACTATCATGAGTCGGTTCCTGACCTTTTAAAATTTGAAAGACCTTCACAAAGAATAATTAATGCTGCAAAGAGTCGTGAAGTGGAAATATTAAAGAAAAGGATCATTAAAAAATATTCTCCAGGGGTTTACCATGTGGTGATAGATGCAAAAATAAATTAACTTCTAAAAACATATTTAATTAAAAAAGAATCTGGCTGGTATCATGGAACTGTTTGATGCAATAATGAATAGAAGAAGTATCCGTAAATTTAAAGATGAAGTTCTTGAAGACGAATTAATTGAAAAAATAGTTGAAGCAGGAATTTGGGCCCCCTCTGCTGGAGATTTAGAGAGCTGGGATGCTGTGATAGTTAAAGATGAGCAAACCAAAGTTCAGATAGCTGTAGCCGCTTATGTGCAGGAATTTGCTGCTAAAGCGCCTGTTTTAATTGTGATATGTGCTAATATGGCAAATTCAGGCGCAATATACGGCAAAAGAGGTAGAGAGCTTTACTGCATACAGGACGCATCCTGTGCAGCGCAAAATATGATGCTTGCAGCATATGCACTTGGATTAGGCACCACATGGATCGGTGCCTTTAAAGAAGAAGATGTTGCAGATTTACTCCAGCTTCCATCACATGTAAGGCCAGTTGCACTGATTCCTATAGGATATCCTGATGAAGAACCAGAAGCACCACCAAGAAGAAGCGTTAAAGAGGTTCTTCACAGGGAAAAATATTGAATTCTGTCTTACATGTTTAATAATAACTTTAAACTGGGTTTTAAAATCATTGGGCTTGATCTGGCAGGAAAACCGGAGAATCCCACTGGAATTTGTTTTTTAGATTCAGATAAAATCGAATGCTGTACTATTTTTGAAGATAATGAGATATTAAACATTATATCAAATGCAAACCCTTCATTAATTGTTATTGACGCCCCACTTTCACTTCCCAGAGGCAGATGCTGCTTAAACAATGAATGCCCATGCAGCGATATAGGAGGACATTTTAGAAAAGCTGAAGATGAAATGCGAAAATATGGACGTACATTACCCCTCACATTCCGTGGGATGCGAATACTTACTGAAAGAGGAATTAAGATTGCAGATAAATTAAAAAGTCAATATGAAGTCATTGAATCCCATCCAAGAACCATACAAAAAATTTTAGGTCCCCAAAACGCTACAAAAATTAAAAAAACTTTTCATTTATCTAAAGATATCAGTGAACACGAAATGGATGCTGTTCTTCTTGTTATTGCAGGAATAAACTATTACAACAATAATTTTATGGAGTTTGGAGATAAAGAAGAGGGAATTATTATTTTACCAATGCATCCTTAAAACCCTCAATAAAAGAAAATTACGGATAAATCCGGAAATATCTGGAACTACCAGTAAAGGTATGGGGGTCCTCTGATTCTTATCCCTTAATCTAAGTTCTTCCATGTTATTTTCCCTTATTTCTCCTCTCCCACATCAACATTAAATCCGGTTAATACTGTATTACTTCTTATTAAAACTGTATCTGTGTCCCACTTAGATGCAATCTCATAATATAACTCCACATCTGCGTTAAAACCTGTTATTCTACTATCAAGGCCCACAGCATGGTATAAAATTACTTTTGGCAGCATTTAATTCCTACCTAATTAACACCTGTTTATATTCTTTCTATATTTAATTTATGCTTGCATAATGTTTAAAAGGCTTAAAACTGAAGATTAATAATGTAAAAACAAAATTTTGAATTAATTAAATTTATAAAGAAACAAATTTAATATGCCTCATTTAAGTATGAACCTTCAAAAGTATTCCCATACAATCTTCTAAACAACATAAAATTTCAAAATTTAAATCATTTTATGAACTTATTTTTTCAAAATCAAAATCAGGCTTTATAAAACGCGTAGTGTAATTAATAAAACTTCCCTCCACATTATCCAAAATAAAACCTGCAGCTTCGCATTGTTTTACGGTGGTTGATTTAAAGGGATAATCAGGATCTGGTAAAAATTCTGTCACTGCAAGTATACCTTCAGGTTTTAAAACTCTTTTGATTTCTTGAAGTGCTTTTCTTCTATCCTTAACTTCCTGTAAAACTGCAACCATATACACAAGATCAAAATAATTGTCTTTAAATGGCATTTTACAAATATCTCCTTCTACCATGAATATATTACTGATATCCCTGTTTTCAAATCGCATTAATTTCATGCGGAGCTGTTTCAGCATCTCTTCCTGGATATCAAAGGCATATATTTTCCCTTTAGTTCCAACAGCCCTTGCAACATAATTTGTAAATGCTCCACTTCCACATCCTGCCTCTAAGACATTCATCCCTTCATTAATACCACTTCTTTTAATCAATTTATCTGGAGGCTGAATTATCCTTCGATAATCGCTATCTAAATATTTTCCCATAAATGCAGGTATAGGATGAGGATGTATTTTACCTATAATGCTCAGTAAAATCCATAAAAAGATAAAAAAGACAGAAATTAAAGCTATGATAGTTATTAAGGATATTTGCATTATTTCACCTCAAACTGTAAAAATTATTATGGATATTATTAATTATATACAGTTGTTTTTTATTATAAATATTTATTAATGTATGCAGCTGTTATTATTTCTAATTCTTCTATAACCAAAAATATTTATAGAAAAGAGGGAAAATATAGTTTTTTCCACAAAAATTATTTCAAATTAGATCATCTAGATAAAATCTTTTAGTCCCTTGGGGTAGTGGCAATCCTGAGAGGCTCTGGACCTTTCGACGGCGGTTCGACTCCGCCAGGGACTACTCTTTTTTCAAATAGATCTATAAATTCTTTTAATTTATTTCCAGCTTTCCAGTGACTTCGAAGCTGGTTTTGGATGATTACTGGAAAATACTATCTTTAAACCCGTTGATATCATTTATATAATTTGTATTCTATCTTAGGCGTGAAACCTTCAGCGAAACAGTCCTGTTGACCAGGTTATATAATTTGTATTCTATCTCATGGTTTTTAAAAATTCTCATATAATTGTTCTATCTCTGTAACCACGTTTGATTTCCAATTCAAACCTAAAAGGTCTTCAACTACTATCAAAAGGTTTAACATATTTTTTTATGCGCAAGTCGTTTATTTAATGTCTGTAAAACTAATTTAGATGAGTAGCATGCTACTAATTGTAAACAGCAGAAAAACAGCACCTATCTCTGCTCTGCCAAACTACTTTACGATTAGGCAGGTGTCCCACTTTTTATCAAAATCTGTAAATACATGCAAACTACTTTATGATGTAATACCATGTTATTATTAATTTTACACTTGAAATGCACCTCTCTCTTTGAACATTTATATAGTTTAAAAACAATCTTAATAGGCAGAGGGCATTTCAAGTGTTTCAAGTGTAAATATATTGCAAGTGCATTCGAAATCTCTGATTTTGCATGGTTTCGAAAATCATAGATTTTCGACGGCTACGTGTTTGACGGCTTTGTTTTCGACGGTACCTCTGTCTTCTCAAACATTGAAGATTATAATAGAGTGGTTTAGATGAATATTTTTGAAGAGCTTGGAGAAAAAAATACTGTTTTTAAATGCAAAAAATTCCTGGATCACAGGTTTTTGCCGGATAAATTGCCTCACAGGGAAGAACAAATAAGATCTGTTGCCAAATACTGGATTGAAGCTTTGAATAATGTAACTCCTCCTGATGTAACAATATACGGTAAAACAGGCACCGGTAAAACTGCAGTTGCAAAATTTGCAAAAAAACAGTTATTACAGGTTGCAAAGAATAAAAACATGAATGTAAGGGTAGAATATGTAAGATGCACAGATTACACTACTGAATACCAGGTTATAGCCCATTTATGCCAGCAATTAGGTCAAAATGTTCCTTACAGGGGCTGGACCAAAGCAGAAGTTATTCGTTCATTTAGAAATCTCTTTAAAAAAAATGTTTTTGGAAAAGATCTGATTTTAATCATTCTCCTTGATGAAATTGATATACTGCTTAAAAATGATGGCGATGGATTGCTTTACACCCTCACAAGGACTGACAATGTTGCCATTGCCTCCATAAGTAACTATGTTGAATTTAAAAAGTTCATAAAACCACGTGTGAAAAGTAGTTTACGAGATAGAGAAATTGTGTTCCCCCCATACAACGCACAACAACTGGTAGATATTTTAGAAGAAAGAGCTGAAATGTCTTTTAGAGAAAATGTGGTAAGTGATGATGTAATTCCACTTTGTGCAGCTCTAGCAGCAAAAGAAGAGGGTGATGCAAGATATGCACTTGATCTTCTCCGGACATCTGGTGAACTTGCAGATGAAAAGGGCTCAGAAATTATTCATGAAGAATATGTAAGAGAAGCAAAGGACTATATTGAACATAACAAAGTTACAGATATTATAATGACCCTTCCAAGCCAGCAGCAGAAAGTACTGGAGTCACTACTTTATCTAACCAGGCGAAAAGAAGAAATAACATCCGGAAGGCTATATGAAGTTTATAAGGAATTTTCCAAAGGGGATTCTGTATCTTATAGGCGTATATTTGATTTTATAAATGAATTAGAAATGCTTGGACTTATTTCAACTAAAACCGTTTCCAGAGGTAGGGGGAAGGGCAGGACAAATATAATTGACTTACAATGTGAACTCAATCTTCTTGAGGATGCTATGTGGAATGCATGATTCCCTCAAAATTGTTATTTCCCCGACCGAAAACAAGTTTTCGAGGGCCCCAAAATCTTAGATTTTGATGGCTTTCAATAGAGCCATCCTAACAGGTACTCCATAAAAGGCTTGCTCAAAATATTTTCCATGCTTGCTATTATCCACATCATGGGCTATTTCATCAACCCTCGGTAAAGGATGCATTACAATGGTATTACTATCTTTTAAAAGATTATAATCAATTGTATAGCTCCCTTTAATTTTTGAATATTCTGCAGGGTCAGGGAATCTTTCTTTCTGGATTCTTGTTACATAAAGAACGTCTGTTTTGTCCAGCACATCGTGGATATTATCAGTCTCATATACCTCAACACCACTTTTTCCAAGGTCATGAAGTATTTCAGGAGGCATTTTAAGCTCTTTTGGAGATACAAAGCTCACATCAACGTTAAACATTGCCAGTGCATATGCCAATGAATGTACAGTTCTTCCATATTTAAGATCTCCTACAAGGGCAATGTGCAGATCATCAATTTTTCCAAGAACTCGTTTCATTGTATAAAGATCGAGTAAAGTTTGGGTTGGATGTTGTCCCGCACCATCTCCAGCGTTTATCACAGGAACATCAGCAATATTAGCTGCATAACGCGCTGTTCCTTCCATATTATGTCTTATAACAAGAGCATCTGAATATTTTCCTACTATTTTAACTGTATCATTTAAATTTTCTCCCTTGGTAGCTGAACTTGTCCCGGCTTCTGAAAATCCAATGGTACTTCCTCCAAGTCTTTTCATTGCAGCTTCAAAGGATAAACGTGTCCTGGTTGATGGTTCGTAAAAAAGCATTCCCAGAAGCTTTCCAGATAAAATATTGGATTTTTTTTCTGATCTGGCAATGGGTTCCATCTTTTCAGATATTTTAAGGATGTATTCTATATCTTTTTTGCTAAGGTCCCTTATTGAAATAATATTTTTTTGACTGAAGCTCATGAATACACCACTTGATGAATTAGATCATGTTTACCTGTAAATTTACATGAACAGATTAAGTTAATAATTGTTTAATTTTAATTTACTATTTTATTTATTATCTTTCTCTAAATTTATAAATCCATCGTTTGTTCAATTGCATGCATTTTATGTTTTAAATTCACTAATCTGTTACTGAAAGTCCTTTTTTTTATTAAATAAATAATGCAGATTTGAATTGCAAGACAGTTATTACAGTTAACAACTATTTATTGCTTTAGGGGATGTAATTTACTTTACATATTGTACACAAGCTTTTATTACAGTTATATATTATATTTGATTAGTATTATATTCATAAATATCTTTCCGTTACAATTTATTTGTATTCTACAGCTTTTTATGTGTACATTGATATATATAATCTATTATATAATCTATTAAGTAATACTATTTTGTATAATTGGTTTGATTTAGTAATAACAGGTTATAAACTGGTTTAAGGTAATACTGGCTTATAAAAGTGCTTTAATTTTGTAATACAATTATATAGAAAATTATTTATAGTAAAATCACCTTATTACAGCTTATCTTAAGTTTACTTTAAATAGTATTACCTAAAGGCGTTTTTAGCCAAATAAATATTATTGAAATAGACTTATTTTTACTAATAATGTCTTTTTTAAAAATACTATACAAATAACTTAAGTTTATCCTAAAATAAGTAAGGAGGCGTTTTAAATTAAGAAAAATCAGCAATATTTAATTATAGGATTAGTAGTTGCAATTTTGATAGTTTTTGCTGCAGCTTTACCATTTAGCTCGACTTCTAGAGCTGCCGATGAATTAGTAGCAGCTGTAGGAACACATGGCGGAGAGCCTGAAGCTGGTTTTGACCCCATTAACGGATGGGCAGACGGAACAGAACCACTCATTCAAAGTACTCTTTTTAAAAGAGATAATACATCTCTTGTCAACGATTTAGCCACAAACTATTCTGTTAGTAGCGGTGGATTGACATGGACAGTTAAAATAAGAGATGATGTCAAATTCACCGATGGAGTACCTTTAACTGCAAAAGATGTTGCATTTACATTTAATAAAACAGCTAATGGCAGTAGTGGAATGGATTTATCAATGATAGAAAGCATTAAAGCTTTGGATAACACTACAATCCAGTTTAAATTAAATGATCCTCAATCAACTTTTATTTATAAACTTGCAGGGCTGGGTATTGTCCCTGAACATGCTTACAACAATGAGACTTATGGTCAAAAGCCTGTAGGTTCTGGCCCATATAAATTTGTACAGTGGGATAAAGGCCAGCAGTTAATACTTGAAAGAAACGATGAATACTACGGTAAAAAACCATATTTTAAAAAGATAACCATTCTGTTTATGGAAGAAGACGCTGCTTTCGCTGCAGCTAGATCAGGACGGGTTGATATAGCTGAAATCCCTGTTTCACTTGCCAATCAAACAGTAAATGGTATGAAAATAATATCTCTTGATTCTATTGATGCTCGAGGGATCAGTTTCCCAATGCAGCCAGATGTGGGTAAAAAAACTGAAGATAACTATACAATTGGAAATAATGTGACCTCTGATGCTGCAATCAGAAAAGCATTGAATGTGGGGATTGAAAGACAGGTATTAATTGATGGCGCCTTAAACGGACAGGGAACTGAAGAATTCACTGGTGTAGACAGGTTACCCTTTGGAAATAAAGAGGCTACTTTTGAAGACGGAAATACAGATGAAGCCAAGAAAATTCTGTCTTCAGGAGGCTGGAAAGACACTGATGGTGATGGTATCTTAGAAAAAAATGGATTAAAAGCAGAATTTACTCTTACGTATCCATCTAATGACCAAACAAGACAAGCATTAGCTGTTTCAGTAGCTGAACAGGCAGGAAAGATTGGTATAAAAATAAACGTTGAAGGTAAAAGCTGGGATGAGATTGATGTATCAGCCTACTCAACCCCTAATGTTTGGGGTTACGGATCTATAGATCCAACTGATATGTATTTAAGATACTATAGCGTTCGTTCAGGAAGCGGAGAATGGAGTAAATACAACAATGTAATATTCTACAACAACTCTGCTGTGGATAATAATTTAAGAAAGGCTATGACATCTTTTAATCAAAATACCAGTAACAAATACTGGGGAGCGGCTGCATGGGATGGGACAACAGGATATTCCCAAAAAGGCGATGCTGCATGGTTGTGGATAGCGACTCTTAAGTACGTCTACATCGTGGATGATAGTTTAGATATTGGAACTCCTGGGCTCCAGCCCCACGGTGCAGATATCTTTAACAATATCTATGAGTGGAAACGTACCCATCAAAATAGCTAATCAGCTAAAATAGATAAAAAAAGGCGGAATTTGTTTATAAGAACATATGAGTAAAACACGAGAAATATAAAAATTTTTCAGTGTTTACTTCTTTATTTTTTAAGTAAAGCCACTGGATGGAGGAAAATACAGTGAAACATGAAAAATTATTGAGATTTACCCGGCGTGAGAAATTACTAGGCTTTGCTGGGAAAAAGACCCTTAAATTAATAAGCCTTTTAATTGGGGTCTGTCTTGCCAGTTTCTGGCTTGTTGAACAGTCTCCAGTAGACCCAGTTAGGGCATATATTGGGGAAATGTCAGTAACTCCGGAAAAACAAGCCCAACTTGAAGAATACTGGGGCGTTAATAAACCTCCACAGGAAAAATTCTTAAACTGGGCTGGAAATATTCTAAAAGGAGATTTTGGAATTTCATTGATTTATAGAATTCCAGTTATTGATGTGATTAAAGAAAGATTTACAGCATCATTGATTCTTATGGCGACTTCCTGGCTAATTTCAGGAATTTTAGGTTTTATCCTGGGAATAATAGCAGGGATGAGAAAAGGAACGTGGATAGATAAAGTGATAAAAACTTATTGCTACACTTTAGCCGCCACTCCGACGTTCTGGCTGGCGTTGATTTTTTTAATGGTATTTTCAGTGTATTTAGGGTGGTTCCCCATAGGATTAAGCGTACCTATAGGTGTTACAGCAGGTAATGTGACCTTTTTGGACTGGCTGCATCATTTAATTCTCCCTGCACTAACTTTAAGTTTACTTGGAGTTGCCAAAATTGCAATGTTCACCCGGGAAAAGTTAACAGAAGTTCTATCAAGTGATTACGTATTATTTGCAAATGCAAGAGGTGAAAAAGGATTGAATCTTGTACTGCGACATGGAATTAGAAATGTTGCACTTCCAGCAGTTACATTACAGTTTTTAGGGTTCAGTGAATTGTTTGGAGGGGCAGTTCTGGTTGAACAGGTATTTTCATATCCTGGAATTGGACAGGCCGCGGTAGAAGCTGGATTAAGATCCGATGTACCTCTACTTTTAGGAATAGTCCTCGTAAGTGCCTTATTTGTCTTCTTTGGAAATACGATAGCAGATGTTATATATGAATTCGTTGATCCAAGGATAAAACAGGAGGAGGCAGCGTCATGAATACTACAGCAACGTTGAAAAAGGGATTATTTGGAGGGCTGAATTTAAGACAAAAGACCCTTTTAATAATAGGTTTTATGTCGCTTTTACTGCTTGCAATTGTGATTTCTAGCCTGGTTTTAGGTGGCGAATCATTACCCACTAATTTCGGCTCTAAAAATCTTGCCCCTTCTCTGGAACATCCATTTGGAACAGATTGGATGGGGAGAAACATGTTCATAAGAACTCTGGAAGGGCTTGGCCTAAGTATAATGAGTGGAACTGTTGCTTCCATATTCAGTACAATACTGGCTATAATTTTAGGGCTACTTTCAAGCGTAGGGAAGAAAACAGATTCTTTTGTATCCTGGCTGGTAGATCTGTTTCTTTCAATTCCTCATCTCCTTTTAATAATCCTTATTTCTATTGGATTAGGGGGAGGGGCAATAGGAGTTATTGCTGGAGTTGCATTAACCCACTGGACAAGCCTAACAAGGGTTGTAAGGGCAGAAATTAAGCAGCTTAAAACCCAGGAATATATTCATATATCCAGAAATCTTGGCAGGTCCAAATGGTGGATAGCTACAAAACACATATTTCCTCACTTAATTCCCCAGATACTACTTGGAACCATTTTAATGTTTCCACACGCAATTTTACACGAAGCTTCAGTCACATTTTTAGGTTTTGGGCTTTCACCCCACGAACCAGCAATCGGTATAATTTTATCAGAGTCCATGAAGTACCTGTCGGCAGGATACTGGTGGCTTGCATTCTTCCCTGGATTAGCGCTACTAATTGTAGTCCTGGTGTTTGATATGATAGGAGATAATTTAGGAAAGCTGATGGATCCAAAAAGCGCTCATGAATGAATAAAATATTTGGGACCCTTGTATAATTCAAATAGCTGTAAAATTTTGGTTAAAAGGTGTGAAATATGGAAAATAAAGCCGAAATAAATGTTGGAGAAGGATTAAATACTGAAATTGAAATAAACGAAGAATTTGGCAACAAACTCAATGTAACATCAAATAAAAGGCCAATATCTGAGTTAGATAGTAGTACTGAGGAAAAGAAAAAGACTGAAGCTCTATTAAAAGTAGAGAATATTTCTCTTTCCTTTACTCAATATACTTCTGGACTTAGACAAACTGAATTGAATGTTATCTCTAATTTGAGTATAGAAGCATACAGTGGCGAAATTTTAGCTGTTGTTGGATCAAGCGGTTCTGGTAAAAGTCTTCTGGCACATGCTATTTTAGGAATTTTACCTTCAAATGCGAATCTTGATGGTAAAATGGAATATGATGGTCAAGAACTTATTCAAGATAAAAAAGAAGAGCTTCGAGGTAAAGAAATAGCTCTGATCCCACAGTCTGTGAATTATCTGGATCCTTTAATGAGAATCTCTGATCAGGTAATAGGAGACGTTGAAGAAGATGAAAAGTTAATGAGAAATCTCCAGAGAAAAATTTTCCAGAGGTATGATTTAAAACCAGAAACGGATAGGATGTTTCCACATGAACTGTCTGGAGGTATGGCCAGAAGAGTCTTGGTTTCTACTGCCATAATAAGCTCTGCAAAGCTCATAATTGCAGATGAACCTACTCCGGGATTAGATGAAAAAACTTTAAACGAAACATTGAGTTACTTCAAGGACATGGCCGCTAATGGATGTGCAGTTATACTTATAACCCATGATATAGAGGCTGCACTGAAAATATCTGATAAAATTGCAGTATTTTATGCAGGTACAGTTTTAGAAGTGGCTAATGCCCGAGACTTTGAGAATAATGGTGAAAAGTTAAGGCATCCCTACACCAGGGCGCTCTGGAGTGCACTTCCCCAAAACGGGTTCCGGGCAATTAAGGGCCATCAACCGATGCAGGATGAAGCCATTGATGGATGCGTTTTTTATGAGAGATGCTCTAAAAAGACCGATATTTGTTCTAAAGGCGTACCCCCACTAAAAGAGATTAGTAGTGGAATAGTAAGGTGCAATAACGTTGCACTTGAAGAAGAAATCATTTAAACTGATGGAAATCCGTCTATTTGTGGTTATAATTTGATGTTCCAGTAAAAGAAGTTAAAGAGGTGTAAAAATGCTTCTTAAAGGTGAAAATATAAGTTTTGGATATAAAAGAGACAAACAGATTTTAAATGGCGTGAATATATCTTTAAAAAGTGGTGAAGTACTGGGCCTGATTGGAGATAGTGGAAGTGGAAAATCAACACTGTGTAAGATATTATCTGGCTATGAAAATAACTATCAGGGGAATGTAAGCATTGATGGAAAAGAAATCCCGTTAAAAGGATATAATCCAGTGCAACTTGTCTTTCAACATCCAGAAAAATCTGTAAATCCTAAATGGAAAATGAAGGATATTTTAAATGAAGGGCATGATGTTCCGCAGGATATTTTGAATTCATTTGGAATAAAAAAGAACTGGCTTAATCGGTGGCCAAATGAGCTTTCTGGAGGTGAACTTCAAAGATTCGCCCTTACAAGGGCTTTAAACCCTAAAACCAGGTTTTTAATAGCTGATGAAATAACCACAATGGTAGATGCAATTACTCAGGCTCAAATATGGAATACAGTTTTAGACATAGCTGAAGAGCAGAATATTGGTGTGCTGGTTGTAAGCCATAATAAAAAACTAATCAATGAGTTATGTCACGATACAATCTATTTAGATGATATTAACAATGTTTAATTCAAACTAAATCTTTTTTTGCTAATTTTAGAACCTTTAATAAATCCTTTTGCATAGGGTATACACCTTAAAACATTATATCCATCAAGCACTACCATGTCAAATATCTCTTATCCATATTTATTACATCCTTTTTTAATTCCAGAAAGCATGGAAGACTTCACACTTTCATATGCAGATATAGCTCCAGGACCTACATGCAATATTGTATCTCCAGGTTGTGAATATTTAATGGAAAGCTCTCCTGCGGTTTTCATGTCTTCAACTGCAATTTTCAAGGCTTTTGAATCATGAGCTCCAGCTAAAACTTCTTTGGCAGCGGCCATGTCCAGTTTCCCAATGGTTTCATTGTATCCAGTAGCAATTATAACTTTAGCATATCTACCAAGTATGTTACCGAGTCCATATTTATCCCGGGGAGTGCTACTATCTGGATTATCGATTAAAACCACCAAAGAATGCCCAGAAAAAGATTTTAAAGTAGGAAGAAGACCCTCGGGTATGTAGGCCGCATCAAAATACACTTCTCTGTTAGAATATTTTCCTAAATATTCCATATGGCCTGGAATTCCTCTGAATTTGCCGAGTGCATCTTTTATGCTTTCTTCATCAAGACCATAACATATTGAAGCTGCTGCTGCGGCTATGGAATTTTCAACATAGTAACCAGACATTTTAAGAGGGGTTTGAAATTTTCCAGCTCTGTTACCAACATCATATTTGATCATAAGCTTTTTATCTACTAACTCCCCTTTGACATTACATTCATTGCCTTTTGAACCATACCAGACCACATCGTTTCTGTGTATTAAATTTCTGCATTTAATATTGGCAATAAAAATGTCGGGCATATTAACTATGAGCATCTCACGGGCTGTGTACTTCTCCATGGATCCACCGAATTCTGCAAGATGCTCGGGGTAGATATTTGTAAGGATCCCTACCTTCAGTTTCACCTGGGACATTAGCCTTATGGTACCATGGGGAATCTCAAGAACTGCAATATCATTTTTCTTATGATAATTATGAATTATTCCATCAACTATGATCTCGCTAAGTAGATTTCCATGTTGGGATGAACATGTCCACACCTTATATCCTGCAGACTCAAATATGTGGGATATTATGTGGGTGGTACTTGTTTTTCCAAGTGTTCCTGCTATTCCAATTATATCTATATCAATCTCCTTGTCTATTATCTTTGCGATGTCCTCATTTTTTAATAACTTTATCTTCTCTCCTTTGATGGTGTCATCTACTGGTATTGTGGGAGATACATATGCCAAGTCAAAATTTTTAAGATCATCAGGTACATCTGATCCTAAACGAAGATCTACTCCTTCTTTTTCCATTTTCAGGAGAATTTCTTGGATATCTTCTTGGAAACTGCTTAAAGGTTTTCTATCAGTTATAACAACGTTATTGCCTACATGGTTTAGAATTCTTGCAACAGGGCGTCCAGCATTACCTGCGCCAATTACTATACATCTCATAATAATCTCCTTTTTTTAAATTAAATCCTCAAGACATTCTTTAAAGTTTTAAGTTAAGTACATCTCCAATTTCATCTAATTGCAACATCATTTTTTTTGCATTCATCTAAAATATTATAACTAATATAGATTTTCAAATACTACAAATTTTCTAAAATTCTCTGAATTTTGATCAGATAAAGTATTTATGTCAATATTCTTTAAAAGAGTTATTATTTGAATGAACATTCTTTAAGCTTTTTAGAAAAATCCATTAAAACTTCTATGGAGTTATAGATTTCTTGCAAATGTCAAATACCCGGTATGACCTACGGCCCTTGTTTTAGGCCGGGTACCCTTATTTTTTACTTCAATTTCACGTAGAATACATTCAATTGTTTTAATATTTGAAAATTCGAATTTTTTAAGCACTTTGTGAAGTATTTGAACCTGTTCAATGTAGGGGGTATAAGTTGCGATATATCCGCCTGTTTTAAGGGCTTTTTTAGCGTGCTCTACAACATCCCATGGTTTTGGTAGATCTAAAAAGACCAGATCGATATCATCTTCATCTATACCATCTAATATGTCTTTACATTTTATATGCACGTTTTCAAGCCCAAAACCTTCGATATTACGTTTTGCAATTTCTGCAAAGTCTTCTCTTACCTCATAGGAGTAAACAGCGCCTTTATCACCCACAACATTTCCAAAATGAAGTGCTGTGGCTCCAGCGCCTGTTCCAGCATCAATTACTCTGTCTCCACACCCAGTTCCTGTAGTTGCGATTATGATTCCAATGTCTTTGGGCAGTATTATTGAGCATTTTCTCTCCATTAAATCGATATAATCATTTATATTAGCCTTTAAAACCTTAAATTCATGCCCTAAATGAGTTTCCAGGGCGTCTCCAGGCATTCCATTTTCCATATCCTCTTTTTTTATAAAACCGAAGTTGGTGTGGAATTCTTCATTGCGGGCAATGTATTTTTTGCCCCTTTCATCCATTAAAATGCGCAATTTATTCACTCCTCACTATAATATATTAAAAATTTAATCAATGATATTTGCCCTTTTTTATGTTATAACTAAATATTTGGGTTCAGGTTACAAATTAACTTTTGATTCATTCTATTAGTTTTATTCATCCATTTCTGTAAGCTTTTTAGTTTTACTTTTACCAATTTTCCTAAAGCCAGAATCAACTACCTCTTTTATTCTTCTGGCTATTTTTTCACCAATTCCTTCCACAGTTTTAAGATCGCTTTTTGAAGCATTTATAATGTCTTTAACTGAACCAAATTCTTCAAGCAGCTTTTTAGCTGTAACTGGCCCAATATTTGGTAGTGATTCTACAATATACAATTGCTGTTCATACAATGTGAGTGGTTTTTTCTCGGTTCTAATCTGCATCACTGGCCGTTCAAGTATTTGTTCTCTTATAGCAATCCTCATAACCATTGCAGCAGTATCTTCTTCAGATCTGGTTGGAATGATTGGAATACTGAAATCCACAGCTAGAGAAGCAAGAGCGCCTCTTACTGCATTTGGATGAATTAAAGATGAATAGAGATCTTCACCTTCAAGTATAATCACTGGCTTTCTGAAGTTTTCAGCCAATTCTTTGGCCTGTTTGTAAAGTCGTTTATCCATAATTGAAACTATGAAGTCTTTTGTAGTTTTTCGCTCAATTCCAACCTCATCACTCACCTGATAATCGGCAATAGCAAGGCTTTTTACTTCTATATCTGCATTTAATTTGTCAAGTTCACGCAGTACCCTGGAATTACCCTCTCTTGAATCAGCATAGATCAGTGGCTTAATCTCGCCATCTTCACGGGGGATTACTTTTACAATTTCTTTAGGAGCCGTACGAAACTTTGGTTTCGTGGCCCCAAAAGCTTCGTGTTTGAGGGCTGTATTTCTTTTTATTCTGTTTGAAAGCTGTTTTTTCATTCTCTGCTCTTTATTGATACTTGCCCAGTAGTAAGCTTCATCCCTGGTACCTTTAGTGATTAAAATACACGTTTTTCCTTTATTTTTCCTTCCAGTTCTACCACGGCGCTGTATCATCCGTATTTCAGATGGAACAGGCTCGTAAAGTATTACAAGGTCCACAGCAGGTATGTCAATACCTTCTTCAGCCACACTGGTGGATATTAAAACATCATAAGTACCCATTTTAAAAGCTTTAATGACTTCTTTTTGTTTTTTTTGGGTTAATCCCTTTTCACCTTCCTTTGCAGCCTGACCAAAGAATTTAACAGCTTTAATATCCTCTTCCTCACATTTTTCAAATATCCTATCAACAGTATCTCTAAACTGGGTGAAAACAATTATTCTGGAGTCTTTATTTTCTTTGAGCTCTTTTTTCAATATTTGAGCTAATTTATTGAGTTTTGGATGTTCAATTCCTTTTCTATGGGCTATTTTGGTAAGGCTAATCGCTTTTTTAAAGTTTTCATCCACTAAAAGGCTTTTAGCTGCTTTTGTTCTCTTTTTGCGCAGCCTTTCAAAGTATTTGTTTAAAGTATGTATCCCCTGGGTTTCAAGTAATTCAAGGGCATGCAGGGCATTGATTACAGCAGTAAACGTAGAAACAGCTATATAATATTTCTTTGGAGGATTACTGCTTCTTGATATCCTGTTTTGAGCCTCTCCCTTGGCTTTTAAAACGTCCTTTTTATTCATGTTCACAGATTTTATTATTCCTATTTTTTTAAGGGTGTTAAATCTGGCCTTCAAGGTATTTTCAATATGTGATTTAATACCTTTAAGTTCATCATTAAGTTCAACTTTAATCCATTTAACTTCAACCGGGTTAAAATAAGGAACAACATCAGCATCTTCTTCGCTTTTGATGACAACGTCATTTATAAACAAATTTTCGCATACTTCACTAATTTTATTTTCATCAGAGCCTGGAGAAGCGGTAAGGCCAAGTATAAGTGGATTTTTTGCTTCTTTTTGGTATTTTGAAGCCAAATAAACATAGGAATAAGATCCCACACCGCGGTGACATTCGTCAAATACAATCAGTGAAACATCCTTTAAACTGTATCTGGAGGATATTAAATCTGATTCTATGGTCTGGGGAGTGGCACAAATAATTTGATATTCATCCCATCTTTTAGCTCTTTTTTCTGGCTTAATATCACCAGTAAGAGAGGTTACAGGCAAATTCATAAATTCCCTAAAGCTTTCCTCATGCTGTGCTGTAAGTGGCTTGCTTGGTGATAGAATCAGGACTTTTGAACCCTTGAAATTTTTGAGCCTTTCCGCTGCCACTAAAACTGCTACTATTGTCTTTCCAAGTGCTGTAGGTGCTACTATTATAGTGCTTCCTTTTTTAAGCACATCAGCAGCTAGAATTTGCTGGTAAAGTCGTGATTCTATTTTTTGGTCCTTGATTAGAGGGTGTTTAATCCACTTTTGCATGGGTTTAAGTATTTAAATTGTATCATATAAAAATGGCGATTGATTTAATGGCTTCATTTGGGAGTTTTTTGGATTAAAAAAAGTTATTGCACTTTTTTTCACGATTTAATTAATATTCAACGGTTTATTTGGTATATCTGATAGAATTAATTCATAGCAACGTATTATATTGATTAAATTAATAAATTTGGCTCTTACTGGTATTTAAGTGTTGCTATTTATTTCAAATAGTAAATTTTTTAATAACAGGTGTATCATTTAGAATTAATATTGGATTATATGGGGAATGGGAGTATGATCAGGCGAGTGATGTTTTTTATTTTACTCTTTGCTTTTACACTGGTATTTTGCAGTGTAGCGGCAGCTGCAAATACCAATTACACTTATACAACTGACGATGATTTTAACAGAGGTAATGGCACTGGTTTGAATGTTTCTGATAATCGGTTGCAGCTTTCCAGTAATTCTTCAGCATCCAGTTATTCATTTATCTGGGTTCCTAACAGTAATGAGGGAACTGTATCTAAGGTTAATACTGTTACTGGTCTGGAGGTGGCTCGTTATAGGGTTGGTCCTTCTGCGGGTTCTTCTCCTTCTCGTACTACTATTGATCTTGATGGTAATTGTTGGGTTGGTAACCGTGGAACTGGAACGGTGGTTAAGATTGGTTTGTTTGAAAATGGAGGTTATTTTGACCGTAATAATAATGGAATAATTGAAACCTGCAGAGATTTGGATGGTAATGGTGTTATAACAGCAGATGAAATTCTTCCAGGGGTGAAGATGAATGTGTACTATGGGAAGTGGTGGTTATACCAGGACGTGAAGGTACCTATAGGCCGGGAAATTATACTGAAGGATATTCTAATGTTCCTGGACCCCGGGGGATTGCTGTTGATAGTCAAAACAATATATGGGCAGGTACTTACGGCACACATAAATTTTACTATATTAATGGCTCTGATGGTCAAATATTGAAGACGGTGGATGTTTCATCGGTTGGTCATGGATCTTATGGGGCGGTGATTGACCAGTATGGTGTATTATGGTCTTCTGGAGGTGTTGGGAATAATATTTTAAGATTAGACCCTTCAAATGACACATTCAAGAGAATTAATGTTCCTCACACTGCTTATGGACTGGGGCTTGATAGAAATAATCATTTATTTGTTTCTGGCTGGACATATTCCCGATTTTCCAGGATCAACATTCTCACTGGCACTATTGAATGGACAAAACCATGCCCATACCAATCCAGGGGAGTTGTTGTTACAGATGATGGTGATGTGTGGATTGCTAATTCTGCAGCAGGAACAGTGACTCGATATTCTAATGATGGTGACTTTAAAGCTACTATAATTGTTGGAAACACTCCTACCGGTGTTTCAGTGGATAACCAGGGTAAAATATGGGTGGTTGATAATGGTGATGAGTATATTCACCGGATTAACCCGCAGAAAGTTGATTCAGGAGATATTGAGAATGGGGTGGAATTATCCAAAAGAATCATCGGAGGTCTTCATTATGGTTACAGTGACATGACTGGAGTGGTGTCCAACACCATCACCACAAACAAAGGCATATGGACTGTAATCCATGACACACAGATTAACAATGCTCTTTGGGGAAAAGTATCCTGGAACAGTCTTGAACCAGAAGGCACCAGAATAAAAGTGCGTGTTAGAAGCTCCAACAATAAACAGAACTGGTCAAATTGGGAAGAAGTAATTAATAGTGCTTTTCTTAGTTCAACACCTGGAGGCAGATATTTAGAGGTTGAAACAACTCTGGAAAGAAATAAAGGCAATATTTCACCTGTACTTTATGATTTAACTGTTAAAGCCTTGAAAGCAGATGTTACACTTACCACAACTGTAAATAACCCTACACCACGCATAGGAGACACTGTTATATTTGTAACCATGGTTAGAAATAATGGGCCTGATACAGCAACCAATATAATGGTTTATCCTGTGTTACCATCTGGATTTACGGTGATTACACCTTCTGTGGGGACATACAGTGACGGAGTATGGACTGTTGGGGTTTTGCGGCCTGGTGAAACAGCGACACTGGAAGTTACAGGAGTTATAACACCGGAATTTGCAAGCAGGAATATTAATTATTGGGTTAGTGAAACCCATAATGAATATGACCCAACAAATAGTTCAGTATCAAGTGCAAGTGTTTATGTTCCATTTCAAAATGTTGAATTAAGCTATGAATTGAAAAATGGTAAACCTACGCTTACTGTAAGTAACACTGGAACTGATTATGCGTTTAATACTGCAATAAAAACTACTATACCTTCAGGATTCACTCCTGAACCCTCTCATGGTTCATATAATAATGGGTTGTGGTTTATTGGTGCATTGTCTCCTGGTGGGGCGGTTGCACTGACTTTAACACCTATAATTAGTGGAGATAATGATCCATCTCCTCCTGTCTCTGTTGATGGTCACACCAAAGTTTCAAAAAAAGCAGTTCAAAAAAGAGGTTATTACAGGTATGGTGGTAGCATCCCTCCTCCTGAAAGGGATAATAGGACTGTTCCTATGCAGGATACTGGTGTGCCTCTTAATTTTTCTGGGCTTGCGATTTTACTGGTTTTATTTGGATCCTATCTTAACAAAAGAGAAGACAAGTCCAAAATCAATAAATGGCTTTTATTGATCATAGTGTTATTTGGAGTTTTATTGTTCTGCAGCACTTCATTTGCTGCAGGCACCAATCAGACCTATAACTCATCAGATGATTTTAATAATGGTACTTTTAACAATGTAAATGGTTCTGGGGATAAACTGGAGCTCAATAATTCATCTAAACCTGCAGGGAATTATATCTGGGTCCCCAACACTAATCAGGGCACAATATCCAAGGTGGATGTGCGCACAGGGCAAGAAGTGGCCAGGTATCGTACCAGCCCTCAAGGTAATGCTCATCCTTCCAGAACAGTGGTAGATTCTAATGGTAACTGCTGGGTGGCTAATTACCAAACAGGAACCGTGGTTAAAATCGGCCTATTAGAGAATGGAGGATATATTGACCGGGATAATGATGGAACAATTCAGACAAGCCGGGATCTGGACCATAATGGAGTGATCACTGGAAGTGAACTTTTAGACTGGGGAAAAGACGAATGCATGCTTTATGAGACAGTTTTCATACCTGGACGTGAGGGTGCTTATGTCCCAGGTGCGTATACAGGAGGTTACGCTAATAACTGGAAGAATCCTGGACCTCTTGCAGTTGTACTGGATTCTGATAACAATGTGTGGGTCGGATGTTATGGATTGCAGAAGTACTTCTGCCTCGATGATACCACGGGTCAGATTCTGAAAACTATAGATGTTTCTTCAGTAGGACATACACCTTACGGGGCAGTGATAGATCAAAATGGCATTATATGGTCTGCTGGCGGTGAAAATAGAAATATTCTTCAGCTTAACACTAATACCGGCTCTTTTACAAGGATTAATATTCCTCACTGGACATATGGCCTTGCCCTAGATGGGAATAACCATCTTTTTGTCACAGGTTACGTGAATTCACGTATTTCCAGGATTGATACCTTAAATGGCACGGTGGATTGGACTAAAACTGCTCCTAATGGGGCGAGGGGTGTTGTAGTTACTGAAGATGGTGATGTTTGGACAGCTAATCTGGAATCAGATACAGTTACCAGATTCTCCAACGATGGTATTTTGAAAGCTACAATATATCCTGGAAAGGGACCCAGCGCTTTATCAGTTGATAGTGAAGGTAATGTCTGGGTTGTTGACTATAATGATGTTTATATTCACCGTATAAACCCCGAAATTAATGGAGTGGACTTCTCTAAACTGATAGTCTCTGGAAGTCATGTGGGCTACAGTACAATGACGGCTCCTTCATCCAGTGCTTATGATAAGGGAACCTGGACAGTAATTCATGATTCCCTGACTGATAATGCTTATTGGGGTACTGTTAGCTGGAATAGTTATGAACCAAAGGGTACAAAAGTAACTGTACGTGTTAGAAGTTCCAACGATAAAACTAACTGGTCAAATTGGGAACCGGCAGATAATTACTTTAATCTAAAATTAACACCAAATGGACAGTATTTAGAAGTTGAAGTGATTCTTGAGAAGTTTAACAGTACGCAGTCACCTGTAGTTTATGATGTTACTGTAAATACTTTGGATTCTACTGCTTTAACAACTGATCTTGGTGTGAGCATCACTGGAAATCAAAGCAGTTTAAATGTAGGGGGTACTGTTAAATTAACCATTATAGCAAGAAATGAGGGCCCTAATCCTGCTAATGTTAAGGTTAATTATAAGATTCCGCTTGGTTTGAAATTGTTAAGTAGTCAGGGTACTGGAGCTTATGATTCAGAGACTGGGGTTTGGAGTGTGGGAATTTTACCTGTTGATAGTAATGTTACAATGGAATTGACTCTTCAAGCTAATAATGCAGGCGCTATTGTTAACACTGCTACAGTTTACAGTGATTTACCTGATTTAAATCCATTAAATAATCAGGCAGGGTTCAATTTAGTAACTAACGCACCAGACTTGGAATCAATTCCATCAGATGAATTGAATCCTTTACATTATACTTTTCCTGATGATATTAGGCCTCCAAATAATCCTCCAACACCGTCTGATACTCCACCAACTCCTGAACCACCTATACCTCCTTTACCTCCTTTACCTCCTTTACCTCCTTTACCTCCTTTACCTCCTTTACCTCCAGGTCCTGGACCTACACCACCTGACAATCCTCCAATTCCACCAAACCCTAATCCGCCTGCTGAACCACAGAAACCATCAACTCAACTTGGTAGAGATATTGCCGGGGTGAGGCAGGCTGTTTCAAGTGGAAATACTGAGGAGAATGTGCCTGAGTGGACAGGTGATCCTGGGCCAGAATTTACTCAGGAAGAATATGAAGGTTGGGTTAAAACTATGCTGAAATTCTCTGTTGAAGTCGCTATTTTAGCTTTCATGGAATTCACACCATCTGGTGGTTCAGCTTCTGGAGAATATTTACAGAGTGTAAAAAGTGCATTTTTAAATAATTTCAAAGCATTAAACACGATATCTAGCTACTTTAACAAAGTGATGCGTACAAAACAAATTTTGGATGTTTTAGCTAAGGCAAATAAAATTATTAATAATCCTACTGTTCAAAAGGCTTTGAAGACCTGGGACGAATTATTAAATAAAGCTGGTTTCAATTATGGAATGGAAGTGTTTAAAAGAGGCATGTATAAGTTATTCCCGGGTCAAGAGGCTAAAATTGATGCTTTATTATTAGCATATTCAAGTGCACAGTTTATTCAAGATCCTGATGGCACAATAAATGCTGTAATAGACATTATCACCAGTCTAATGAAAGGGCAACTTCCTGATCGTGAAAGTTTTGAGAAAGTATTTATTTTTGACCCAGTACAGGATTAAATAATATCTGAGGTGTATTATAATGGGCATTATTGATAAGATGGAAGAGAAGATAGAGGAGATGGATAAGAAAAGTAAGCAGAATATGGAGGATCTTTTTAGTTATCTTGGGGGTTTGGATATCAGGGGTTTGGACGGTATTCTTTCTGAAATTAAGAATATTAGGGATTCTGGGTTTTATAAAAAATTGATAGATGCTTCGAATTCTGATAAATTTGATGGTGATATTGATTTTTTGGGGGATTTGCCAAAACACAGAATAGAAATTCTATCATATGATAATTTAAAAAAAGGTGGTTTGTTTACAACAATTTTCACAAAATCAATTATTACTGTTCAAGATACGCTTACTTTATATTCTTTTATTGAATCTGTTTATTTTATGCATAAAAGTCCTTTGGAAAAGGAGGATATGTTGAATATTTATTTTAGTGGTTTGGATGAGAGGATTATTTTTGCTTTAGATGATTTTAACACGGTTGAGCTTGAAAATTTGCCTGAACCCACCCCAGAATATATTAAATCACTGGGCAAAACCTATTGGGAAGAAAAAAAACTCTACAAAAAATTAAACAAACTAATGTTCGAAGTAATGGATTTTAGTTTGAATTATCCAGACTTTAAAGATTGGTCTTCTGAATATAGGTCTACTGAGGATCTTTTTGTTCAATTTTTAGCGGCCTGTAATGCAGTGAATAATGGCCGTTTAGGAATTGGAACTGAAGATACTATTGTGGCATATAAAACTTTTTTTAAGCTTATTAAAACAGATGTTACCAAGTACAAAGCTATTCCTGAGAGAATAACTGATCTGGATAATCATGGCGATTATTTAGTTTGTAAGAAGTGTGGAACCTATTATCAAATCCCTGAAGGTGAATCAGTAGACGATTACTCTGATAATTGTGAGTGCGGGGGAAAATTAAAGTATTTGGGCTCTCCTGCTATAAAATAAGATAAATAATAAAAATAACACTTACTGGACCACTATAAGCTTGAACAGTTATGAACCACATGGTACAAAGATTACAGTACGTGTTAGAAGCTCTAACGATAAACAAAGCTGGTCTGCATGGGAGGATGCTATAAATGGTGCTAGTTTACGTTTAACTCCGCGTGGAAGGTATTTAGAAGTTGAAGTAACTCTAGAGAAGTTTAACAGTGCACAGTCACCTGTAGTTTACGATGTTACTGTAAATACTTTGGATTCTACTGCTTTAACAACAGATCTTGGTGCGAGCATCACTGGAAATCAAAGCAGCTTGAATGTTGGTGAAACAGTTAAATTAACCGTTACAGCTTTTAATAATGGTCCAAATAGTGCAAGTGTTAAGGTTAATTATAAGATTCCGCTTGGTTTGAAATTGTTAAGCAGTCAAGGAACTGGAACTTACGATTCCGATACTGGAATTTGGAATGTGGGAGTTTTACCTGCTGGAGGTGATGCTACAATGGAATTAATCCTTCAGGCTAATAATGCAGGTTCTATTGTGAATACTGCTATTGTTTACAGTGATTTACCTGATTTAAATCCATTAAATAATCAGGCGGGGTTCAATTTAGTAGCTAACGCACCAGACTTGGATGATATTCCAGGGGATGGGTTGAATGGTTTGCCATATGATTTCCCTGATGAAGTTAAGCCTCCGAATAACCCACCTAATAATCCTCCAAATCAGCCTCCTAATAATCCACCTGCTCCACCAACACCTCCAAATCCTAATCCTCCAATTCCACCTACACCACCAGGTCCAGGTCCTGGGTCATCCAATCCACCACGTACGCAGTTAGATCGTGATATTGGCTATGTTAGGGGTTATGTAGGATATACTCCTAGTAATAATCAAAACACTAATGATAGCTCAAATGGAAATCAGACTACACAACCACCTCAAATGCCAGGATGGGACGTAGATACAAGTGTTATTGAACAATTAATATTAGCTTCGTGTCTTGTATCGGGCGGGTTAGCGTTTGCTTTCCTTTCTGATACAGATATGAAAAATAAAATAGCTAAATTTGTTGTAGATAAGGCTGCCGGTAAAAACTTTGTATTTAGACCTCAAGATGTGGCTTTATTTGCATTAGATGTAGTATGCTTCTTAGTTAGCCCCGATCTTTTCAGTTATGTGATGATTGTCTATCAAACATTTGCATTTATGCAATATATAGATATTTTAACTAAGTCCGTCCAAACAAATATCTATGCTATATTTTCGGCGGTTATTCTAATGTTAAGTTTAGCTGTTATTCTTAAGAACATAGCAGATAATAAATTAAATAGTCCCTTATTTAATGCCATAGACTGGATTGAACAGTTTGTAAAAGATTATATTAAGAAATTATTTGGAAAGTAGGAGACATGTCAATGGCGTCATTTAAAAAAATTTTTCAATCAACAGATGAAAAGCTAGAATTATTAATCGATGATTTTAGAAAAGAATATGGGTCTATTTTTGATTTTATTATTGTTAATTTGGATGATCTTGAAAAATTAGGTTATGATGATTTTTTGGTTAGTGTTTCTAAAAGGGCATATCCTCCTTATTTTGACGCTGATGATCTTTTTAGTTTTGATAAAAATGTTATTGCTGGAGGAGATACAAAAAAGATTAGGAAATATATTGATAAAATGCGCCTTAGGAATTTAGCAAAAAAAGAATTAATTTACTGGACTTCAGAAGGACCGACTAATAGGCTAATTTATGGGGCTTTTGAAGGATATAAAAATGCTTATATTGAATATGCCCATTTTTCTAGAATTTATCTCTTTTTGGAAAGGCTTTATTGTAGGGTTGTTGGTAGAAAATTAGGGCTTTTTGATTTATTTAATGTTTATTTCAGTGGTTTAGATGAATCAATAACTTTTAATCTAGATAAATTTGATATAAATACTCATACAAGAGAACCTACAGCAGAATTCTTTAAAAAACTAGATAAAATAAAGAATCCCGACCAAGAAGTGGTTAATTGTGAATATGAATTTCGAAAAATCATGAGAATGAGCCTATCTTTAAAATATGGAAACTTTGGTTCATTTGCAAGGATTGAAGAAGAGTTTGTATCTTATCTTGCTGGCTGTAGTGCTGTGAATGATGACAGATCAGGACTTACTATTGATGATTATATTACAGCTTATAGGACTTATTATAAGCTTCTAAAAACTGATGTAACCCAATATAGGTGCAAAAGAGAGCTATTTCATGATTATGATTATGGTGGCTATTTAATGTGTAAAGAATGTAATGGTTACTATAAACTAGAAGAAGGCGAATTTCCTGATGATTTTGATAAGTGTCAGTGTGGTGGAGAGTTAGAATATAAAATAGAATTAAATTAGCAAGTTTAATAAGGATTATATCCATATTTCAATGACTTAAAGGAGAATTAAACTATGAAAGGGAAATTCAATGGTTTAATAGTTTGTAAGAAATGTAATGGCTATTATGAGCTTCAATCTGGTGAATCTCCCACTGATTTCGATAAATGTCAGTGCGGTGGGAAGTTAGAGTATTCAGAATTTTCAAGTAATTTAAAACCTGCTAAAAATCAATTGAAATACGCATTAATTTTAGGAATTGTTATAGGTTTTATTTCATCTTTCTTATTGAAAATGGTAGTTTTAGGAGTATTGGCTGGTGGTTTTGTGGCTGCTTATAGGTTTGGCGGCACTTTAAAGGATGGTTTAAAAAGCGGTTTTATTACTGGTGCTATTATAATGTTTTTAATTAATTTAATGATTCTAATTGGAGGATTTATTAAAAATCAAGATAATTATGGGATTTTAGGAATCAATGTTCATGGGCCTGTTATGACTATCATTTTTTTAATAATTACCATGTTTATTGGAGGAGTAATAGCAGCAATTACTGGTTTGATTGGAGTGAAAATAAAATCTATAATAAGCAAATGAAGCAATATTTATAATTAGAATCTTATTTAGAAATGTCCCATAAAGTATTTAGAAGTTGAAGTAGCTCTTGAGAAGTTTAATAGTACACAATCACCTGTAGTTTATGATGTTACTGTAAGTACTTTGGATTCTACTGCTTTGGCAACTGATCTTGGTGTGACTATCACTGGAAATAAAAATACTTTAAATCTGGGCGATACTGTTAAATTAGCCGTTACAGCTTTTAATAATGGTCCAAATAGTGCTAATGTCAAAGTAGATTATAAGATTCCGTTTGGTTTGAAATTGTTAAGTTATAATGGGGAGGGAACATATGATTCAAGTACTGGTATTTGGAGTGTAGGGATATTACCTGCTGGAAGCAATGCGTCAATGGAGTTGACTCTTCAGGCTAATAATACTGGTTATTTTGTTAATTTAGTTAGTGTTTATGGTGATTTGGCGTTGTTCAGTACTAAGAGTTTAAGTGGGGTGGTTAGGGCGTTTTCAGTGAAAGCTGCTTCAGTGGGTGATCTTAATCCTGGTAATAATCAGGCGAGTTATGATATAACTTCAATTGATCCAGTACAAACCGCTGATACGAATACTTTTACGTATGATTTTCCTCCTGTTACTCCACCTACACAGCCACAACCACCGAATAATCCTCCTACACCCCCTGGACCTATTCCACCTGAACCACAACCTCCAGGTCCAACACCTCCAAATAATCCACTACATCCTACAAGTCAGCTTGGACGTGATATTGCCGGAGTTAGAAATGCAATTTCACAGGGTACATTGAAAGATGCTATGAATAAATCTGTACTACCTGAATGGAATTTAACTCAGGATAATGAGCCTGAAGAGCCTGAAGAGGATCCACCATTGTGGTTTTATGCTATAATCATAATAGGTGCTTTAATTGGAGCCGCTTTAGTCATTACTCCTGCAGGAGAATACTTGCAAAGAATAATAAATGGAATTCTCGCAGCATTGTCATCTGCATGGGTGTATTTGTCTTATTTGGGTTATTCATTGAAAAAATTCCTTGAAAATGCAATATTAAGGATTTTTATTCAGTATGAGAGCTATATTTCGGCTGTTCTTCAGGAATTATATTCTACTCCTTTAACTGGTATTGGACCTACTACAATAATTGGACTTGGTTTAAGATTTTTAGCAGAAAAATTTCCAGTTCTTAAACCTTTCATTGCACCTTTTATACATACTTTAGACCAATTAACATACTATGAAATTTCCAAAAAATTAAATGAATTATTTAACAAAAAATAGTATATTTGGTGATATAATGCCATCTCATAATGATCTAGCAAATTATGGTTTGAAAAGACTAAGAAAAGTTTGTTCTTCTGATTTAGATGAATTAATGACTGAATTACATTTTTTAATTGATTCAGGTTATTATCATAATTTATTGGAAATTTATTATAACTGGAAAGAACCCGTACCTTTATTAAGTGATAACACAACAGAAATTGCCCTTGAAAGTTCTCTTTTAGTTATGGCAGCTGAAAATCTAAAGAACTTTCCTGTTAAATTTCTATCAGATTTAATTGATTATAACACGTTTTATTTTTTCTTTCCTTTTCTGGAATGGATTTATTCAATGAATTTGGGGAGACAATTAACTGCAGAAGACGTTAGGAAAATATTTAAAAATGACATTGGTGAAAGAATTGTATTTGCATTAGAGGATTTTGATAAAATTAATGAAATATCAAAGCCAACTCCGGAATTTTTTCAGAAACTCAGGAAACTAAAATGGAAAAATAGACAAACCAAAAAAATTTACAATGAAGTGAATAAAATAGTATCACTTTTTATTTTTAAAAAATATAGTTTTAAAGAGTCATCTTTTAGTATTAGGCAGGAGGACATAGTGTTATTTTTAGCAGGTTGCAGTGCAGTAAACAAAGAAAAGGAAAAAATAGATGAAAAAGACGTTATACGTGCCTATAAAACATTATTTAAAATCATTAAAACGGATATATCAAAATTTATAGACTAAACAACCACTTCAACTACAGATCTGGCTGTGACTATCACTGGAGATAAAAATAGTTTAAATGTTGGTGATACTGTTAAATTAACTATCACATCCTTGAATAATGGGCCAAAATCGGCTGATATTAAAGTGGATTACAAAATATCTTTCGGTTTGAAGTTATTAAGCAGTCAGGGAACTGGAACTTACGATTCAGAGACTGGGGTTTGGAATGTTGGGATATTACCTGCTGGAGGTAATGCTACAATGGAGTTGACTCTTCAAACTAATAATGCTGGTCATTTCATTAATTTAGTGTCGGTTTATGGTGATTTGGCGTTGTTCAGTACTAAGAGTTTAAGTGGGGTGGTTAGGGCGTTTTCAGTGAAAGCTGCTTCAGTGGGTGATCCTAATCCTGGTAATAATCAGGCGAGTTATGATATAACTTCAATTGATCCAGTACAAACCGCTGATACGAATACTTTTACGTATGATTTTCCTCCTGTTACTCCACCTACACAGCCACAACCACCGAATAATCCTCCTACACCCCCTGGACCTACTCCACCTGAACCACAACCTCCAGGTCCAACACCTCCAAATAATTCATCACAGCCTACAGGTCAGCTTGGACGTGATATTTTAACGGTTCGAGATGTAGTTTCAACTGGAACACAACTTGATGCAGGGAAATTAGTTTGTGAACAGAATGATCAAAATAGCTGGAAAACCGTAGGAGATATATTAAATGAAGTGTTTGGTTCACCTGATTTTGATATATTAGCTTTAATTGCTCTACTTGCTTATATGACATCATTTTTATTAAGTGCAGGATATGGGCTATTACTTGGATGGACAATTGCAGGAATTATGGCTGCATCATTTTTGGTTTATGCTGCTATTTTATTTATTATAACAATGTTGATATTAATATGGGTATTATATAAATTTTATAGCCGTCCAAAATCATAAAGGAGAATAAATCTTGACATCAGAGAATATCCAAGCTGAAAAAATGGTTGAAGGGTTAATTGCATATATAATGGAGTTTGAGCCGGATAGACCCCCAGCACCGATAGGTATTATCCCTTATTCTTTTAACACCTTTTTTAAACTATTATCTAAGCAGAAACAAAGAAATTATTTTGTAAAGAATGTTCCTGATTTGTATCAAGAAACTCGAAAAGAAATGGAATCTTATTTTGAAAATGCAACAAAATTTGATGCTAAAGATATATTGAAAATTTTTTTCCTATTAATTTTATGGATATCTGCTCTAGGAGGATTATTTATATTTATGTTTGGACTAATTCTTGATTTTAATTTTTTTCAAGGAATTTTGTCTATTATCATAGTGGGCACACCAAGTACATATTTATTTCTTGTATGGATGATTACAAGGCGTAGAAACTATTTTGGAAAGAAATACGATGAAAACATAAAAAGAGCAGTTCAACACTTAATTGATTATGGCAGAGATAAAATTATAGAAGAAAACCTCAATCCCAAAGATTTTCCTATTAAATTAAGGCATAAGGATTATACTGGTTTAGTTTATGAAAAGAAAGGTAAAAATAATTATGTGGGGTTTTTTAGAAATGAAGAATAAAGAAATTGTTTTAATTGTTCTATTTTATTTATTTGTAATTGGAAAAACAATTCAGCTTTTTTATTTCCCAAATCCTGCTTTAAGCGTTATTCGTCAGGATTTTTTATCCTACATATTGATTATAAAAATTATAATGATTTTAATTGTATTTAGTTTGATACCTGGTTTTCACTATTAGCTGGAACAGTCACCAACCAAAGGGCACAAAAGCTCGCAGCATCAAAATAAATCTATAACTCTAAACATTTAGATATAAAAACAGGGTTAAAAATCTCTTATAGTTTTCCTTTAAAAATAAATGGTATGCATTTAAGCATCCATAATCTTCTTTACAAGTGGAATAACTGCATATGTCAACCCGCTCCATGAAGGGCTGATAAATGCTACTCCAATAGCAAGTAATGAAACAGCAGGTAAAATTAAATTAACCTGCCGAATATTGTATATTTCTTTTAAAGTTAATTCGGAACCTATATATTTTTTTTCGGTAACATAATACCAGCTTAATGCTGATAATAATCCAATTCCAAGTAAGTTAAGGCCAAAAAAGATTTGGGCAGATCTTAAATACCCATATTCTCCTGTTAAAGAGGTTGAAAAGGGCACGAGAGCAACAAGCAAAAGCCATACAACAGTTATCCATAAAAAAGTATTGTCTGCCTGTTTAATATGGTAAAACTGGCTGTGATTAATTCTCCAGAATATAGCAAGAAGGGCAAAACTCAATGTATATGTAAACAGCCGGGGCACCATACCGATTAAAATACTCTGCATGGTTGAATCAAAGACAGGATAAACTAACTGAGGAACATCAAGGTTTAAAACAAGTAGTGTCATTGCAATTGCAAATATTCCATCTACAAGTGTCTCAATACGTTCAGTATTTTCCCAGTGAGACTTTCTTGCCATTTTAATTCCTGCTTATATTCTAATCATCTCATAATTCATACTTCCAAGTCCAATTTCCTGGCCATATTTTATCTGGATATTGCCTTCAATTTTTTCATACAGTCCCCTGAACTTATCCCCTCCCTTTTCATGGTTATGAATTAAAAGAGAGTTTTTAAACCCGTGCTGCTCATTTACAAGATGATAACTGGCAGTATCCAGAGCTACAGGATCATTTGAAGCTAATATTCCAATATCTGGAACTATTGGAGAATCACTCCATGGAACGCAGTCACAGTCAGGGGTTATGTCCATAAGGAAGTTAATATAACAGATTTTGTTTTGTTTGCTTTTTACTGCCCCATAAGCATATTCGGTCATTTTTTCAATGAAAGGCTGTATATTATCAAAGTCCAGGTCTATCATTGATTCAGGGCAGACCATGAGACAGTTATTACAGGCAATACATACATCATAGTTTATTTTAGATTTTCCAGCTTCAAGGTACATGGCTGAAACAGGACATGATTTTAGACATTTGCCGCAGCCCATGCATTCTGCTGATATTAAGGGTTTGGTACATTCATGCTGCTCTAATTTACCTGCAGGCGATGCACAACCCATAGCAAGGTTTTTTATAGCTCCTCCAAATCCACTCATCCCATGGCCTTTAAAATGAGATATTACCACCATCGAATCTGCTTTTTCTATATCTCCTGCAATTTTTACGGTTTTAAAATGTTTCAAATTGATTTCAATTTCAATTTCATTTTCTCCACGAATTCCATCTGCAATTATAAGCGGTGCTCCAGTAACAGCGTAATCAAATCCATGCATTATTGCGGTGTTTAAATGATCAACAGAGTTATGCCTGCTGCCGTAATAAAGAGTATTTGTATCTGTTAAAAATGGCCTGGCTCCTGCTCGCCTCACGCCATCAACAATTTGCCTTACAAACACTGGATTTACATAAGAATCATTTCCCCTCTCACCAAAATGAATTTTAATGGCAGTTAAATCATTTTTATTGATGTTACTTTCAAAATCTGCAGCTTTAAAAAGCTTTCTGATTTTATTGATCTTATTTTCCCTACTATTCCTTGATCTGAAATCTGAAAAATAAACTTTACTTATCATTTAATCACCGAAATCCATATTTAAATCCTTTTTCCATACAAAACCCACTGGAAAGCGGCAGATCACTGTTTTTTTTAAGGATTTCATTTTTCGCTCATGATGGATTAATACTTAAAAGAAAGTTTAAGAACTTACCTTTATCCGATGTTGTAAAATATGCATTTGAATCTGCAGGACCACCTATTTCTATTTTAATTACGTTATTGCCCCAGTAAACATATGTTACTTTATCAGGATCATTTTTATTGATTCTAATTGTTCTATACTTTACGTTGTTAATGTAGATGCTGTAGGTTCCATTTTCAATTATTCCTGCTGTACTAACTACTTTTTGTCCATCAACATATATATTAATCATTCTACCATTTTCTGTACTTGGATTTATGATTATACCTTTTTTAACCTCTAAATTATTTGAATTATTGAAATTAGGGTCTAAAGCCATAGATTTTTCTGCGTACATGTTTTTAAATGTGTTTCTGAGATTTCCATCAAGTATAACATTTCCTATATTCAATCCCATGCGATTTCTTGCATCTTGTGGCATTCTAATTATGTTATACTCTTCTGGCCGTGTTTCATTCAGTAAATACCTTTTATTATTTATGTAGATAAAATCACCATAGCTAAACTCTAAAGTGCTCATAGCCTCTGCAGGCATCCTTATTGTGCTATTTTCATTTTCAAGGGCGCTGTCTACAATATAGGGTCCTCTTATTTCTGCTTTTGTAAGATCTGGAGATGTTCCCAGGGGGATTATAAGATTGCCAGATGCAGGCTGGATTGTAAGTTTGCCTCCATCGATCTGTACTCCTCCCAGAAGAGTGAAAATCATGGCCAGAAGTATCAATGCAGAAACAAGAATAGGAAAATGCATGTAGAAGAATGATTTCATGGTAGATGATTTACTATCTGATTTTGAAAAAACTTTAAATGATCTTCTTATAAGTTTGAATGTGTAGAAAAGGGCGATTATAAGCCCAATGACTAAAATTAAAGCCCCGATTATTGCAGGGATTCTGTTAATGAAGAATATTGAAAAAAGTCCAAGTGATGTAAGCGAAAGACCTAAAATACTCATTCTTATATATTTTCCAAGGGTGTCCATCATTGAAACTCTGCCGTATTCCATGGCACGGTCTACTATGGTCCTTACAACTTCATTGGCCATTTTATTCAGTCCCTTAATAGAAGAATGTTTATGTTCAATCTGGCCTATGTCCACTTCTTTTATCCTCACGCCGCTTGCATTAGCATCCAGAACTATTCCAACGTCAACACCGTAATCTTCTTCAAATTTTATCCTGTTTAAAAAAGTCCGTTTAGCTGCAAACTGTCCGCTTAGAGGTTGATCAAACTTCACTTCCGGGAAAAAGAAATTTAATAAGGGTTTTGCAGTTAATTCAGTGACCCTTCCTGATTTTCTTTTAAATTTTGTTTTGGTTACATCAGCCTTTCCATCCAGTATTGGCTTAATGATTTTTTTAATCTGATTTGAATTTATATTATGGAGATCAGCATCGATAAAAGCAATTATATCTCCTTTAGAATTTTTAAAACCTGTCTTTAAGGCAGCCCCTTTTCCAGAATTAGTAGTATGACTTATAACTATTGCACCGGCCTTTCTGGCAATTTCAGCTGTCTGGTCGGTTGAGCCGTCATCAACAACTATGACCTCATTTACAATATCAAGACTCTTAACAACTTTAATAATAGATCCAACTGTTTTTGATTCGTTATATGCTGGAATAACAATGGATACTGACATTTTTTTGTTGGAACCCCTGTTTTTTATGGAAGCTATTATCAGGAGAAAAATTAGAATAATCCATGACAAAACATACACCTCAGGACTTGATGAAATTATTTATAAATAGTGCAGACCATATCTTGAAATATTTAAAAGTAATATTTACTTTCTATATAATAAATTAATGCATTTAATTAGAAGCAGCCAAATGAAAAAAGAAAATAAAAATTCTGGCAATCAAAATCGGTGATGGAATGAGAGAATTTTTAAGTGCTTTGAAAAAAAAATTCAATGTTATAACTGTTGAAGAAGAGATATCCACAAAATATGAAGTCGCAAAGGTCTTAAGAGAGTATCCAAAAGATATTTTAATCTTTAAGAATGTTAAAGGAAGCGATATGGAAATTGTTTCCGGTATCTGCAACACCCGGGATAAAATAGCCAGAGGAATAGGAGTTACTGTACCTGAAATTACAAAAAAGATAATGGAAGCTACCCTCAATCCAATCAGGATTAAAAACATTGAAAGTGTTAAAAAGAACTATATAACTCAAAAAGAGCCAGACTTAAGTGAAATCCCCGTACCAACTTACTACAAAAAAGACGGCGGAGCTTATATCACAGCAGGAGTTATAATTGCAAAAGACCCTGAAACAGGAATAAGGAATGCATCAATTCATAGAATGCTTGTTTCAGGTAAAAGCAGATTAGGAGTACGTATTGTTCCGCGAAATCTTTACACTTACTACAAAAAAGCAGAAGAAATGGATAAACCACTTGAAGTGGCAATTGCAATAGGAATGCATCCTGCAACGCTTCTTGCAACAACTACATCAGTTCCAATAACAATTGACGAGCTTGAAGTTGCCAATAATTTTCATAATGGAAACATGAAGCTTATGAAATGTGAAAGTGTTGATCTGGAGGTGCCTGAAGCTGAAATAATAATGGAAGGTAAAATTTTGCCTCATGTAAGAGAACCTGAAGGGCCATTTGTAGATTTAACAGATACTTATGATGTTATACGAAACGAACCAGTCATAGAGCTCGATAAAATTCATTGCAAAGAAAATCCGTACTATCATGCCATAATGCCTGCTGGATTTGAACACAGACTTCTCCAGGGACTTCCACAGGAGCCAAGAATCTATAATGCAGTTTTAAACACTGTTCCAACAGTCCAAAACGTGGTTTTAACTGAAGGGGGCTGCTGCTGGCTTCATGCAGCAATTTCTGTAAAGAAACAAACTCAGGGTGATGGAAAAAACGTTTTAATGGCTGCTCTTGCAGCACATCCTTCACTAAAACATGCAATTGTAGTTGATGAAGATATTGATATCTTTAATCTGGAAGATATTGAATATGCAATAGCAACAAGGGTTAAAGGCGATGAAGATATTATGATTGTGCCTGGAGCGAGAGGTTCTTCGCTTGATCCGTGTGCAACGCCTGATGGTACAACTACTAAGGTCGGAGTTGATGCAACTAAGCCATTGGATAAAAAAGAGAAGTTTGAAAGGGTTAGTTTTAGTGAATGATCAGTTCATCTTATTTTTCATTCATGGACTCTGCAAAGCGTTAAAAAGTTTAAAAAATTGTTAACTAATAATATTTATGGGAGCTTTACATGTTGGACATTTCCTTGTCTTTTTAAGTTCATCACTTACAATTTCAAAGCCATCACGTTCTATAAGAACTTCACCACATTCCGGACAGAAAGTACTCTCTTCTCCACCTGTGGAAACATTTCCAATGTATACATATTTCATTCCAGCATCTTTAGCCATATTATAAGCTCTTCTTAGAGATTCTACAGGTGTGGGAGGGAGCTGGCCTAATTCATAGTATGGAAAAAATCTTGTAAAATGCAGGGGAACTTCTAAACCAGTTTCATCCACCATAAAGTTTATTAGAGCCCTAATATCCTCTTCAGAGTCATTGTATCCTGGAATTATTAGATTAGTGATTTCTATGTGGATATCACTTTCATAGAAACGTTTTATATTGTCTAAAACTGGCTGAAGCCTTGCCTGACACAGTTCTCTATAGAATTTATCGGACATGCCCTTTAAATCAATGTTAGCTGCATCAAGATAGGGTCTGATTAGTTCAAAGGATTCTTCGCTCATATATCCATTTGTAACATAAACTGTTTTTATATCTTCTTTTTTTGCAAGTTTAGCTGAGTCATAGGTATATTCAAACCACATGGTGGGTTCGTTGTAGGTCCAGGCAATAGATTTGCATCCGTACTGCTTTGTAAGCCTTATAGCTTCTTTTGGAAGTATTTCCTGTGTTGGAATTTCACCTAAACCCACCTGAGATATATTCCAGTTCTGGCAGTGTTTACATCTGAAATTACATCCAATACTTCCAAGTGAAAAAACAGTTGTACCTGGATAAAAATGGAAAAGAGGCTTTTTTTCTATTGGATCAACTGCTACAGATGATGCTGCACCATAATTAAGGGCACAGAGCTTACCATCTATATTTGCCCTCATGCTACAAAATCCTGCATCTCCCTCTGCTATAACACACTTTCTCTCACATACCTTACATCTAAGGGCATCATGGAATTTTTCATATGTCATGACTTCCTTTTTCATTATAATCCTCCTAAATAGCTTAAAATGATATTTGAATGTATAATTACTCTTTTTAACTTACAATAGTCCTCAAATTACTATTGTAAATACAATATAGGATTATATTATGAATTTCCTGATATAAAAATAATTAGATAATAGTATTAAAAAACACCTTTTTAAGGGAACTTTCAGTGAGGGTGCTGTTGTATTTCCCAATTTTTGGGGATAAAACAATAAAAAAAGATTATGCTGTCATTTGAATGCATTCCCTTCTAAGTTTTAAAAGTTCTTTTCTTCTTTTTTTAAGGTCATCAACTTCCCTAACAATTTCAGGGAATTTTTTTAAAATACAGTCCACCACTTTATCTTCATGTATCCATGTACAGGCTTCACAGCTCCAAACATTCTTTTCCTTTATCCATTTACCTCCAGTAGAGCTATCTCCACAGGGATAAAATGGACAGTAACAGAAAGTACAGTTAACCCTTCCTTCATGACAGGGATAATAATCACATTCAAAATTAGGGCCCTTAATTGTCCCCTCTTCTAAAAAGCGTTCATAAAATTCCCTTGAAAGTGGATGTATCTTTGATCTAACAACATAGCCTCTGGGGGTTACTAAATAACCTTCCTGGATGTAAGTCATTGAATTTCCAATAATAAGCGTTGTGGACATGTTAATCTCATGATCTTTCAATTCTTTAAGTGTTGTAACTGTAACCTGAACTTTTTCATCCTCACTTCTTACAATACCTACAGGAGTCGAATCTTTCCTGATTTTAAGAAGGATTTTGTATGCTTCTTCAAAAGGTATCTTTCTTGTCCTGCTTAAAGGGTTGTATATAACAATAACAAAATCTCCTTTTGCTGCAAACTCCACTTTACGCTTTATTTCAGATAGAGGAGTTAAAATATTACTTAAACTGATAACTGCAAAATCATGGAGAGGTGCACCAAGCTTCGATGCTGTAAAGACTGCTGCTGTTACTCCCGGAATAACCTCCACTTCAATATCACTGTATTTACCAATCAACTGGAAAAAAACGTTGGCCATTCCAAAAACGCCAGGATCTCCAGAACTTATTACAGCAACATTTTTCCCTTCCCTTGATTTTTGTACTGCAATTTCAGCACGTTCAATTTCATCACCCATTCCCTTTTTAAAGATTTCTTTCTCTTCAATCAGGTCTTCTATCTGCTTTATGTATGCTTTGTAGCCGATAATCACATCAGCATTTTTGATCGCATTTAAAGCTCTGATGGTCATATCTTCACGAGAAGGCCCTATACCTATAACACTGATCATTTGATCACCACGATATAATAGAAAAGTTATTAAAGGCTTTATTTAAGCCTTTCACTGAAATAAAGTCCTATTGACTATATAATTTCTTAAGTGCTGTTACCTGGATGGTGTTAGCATCAACTTCTACTCCTTTAGATTTCTTCTTAGCGATTGCTGTTGCAGTAATAGAATATATTTCGCTTTGTTTTATTATTATCTGCCCACTTGAAGAACCAGTTGCATTTGGCGCTGCTCCTCCAGTTTGATTTTCCTTATATCCAGTTGCAGTTAAGGTAACAGTTATATTATCACTTGCTGTGCCTTCAGGAAGTTGTGCACCAAGCGTGTCAACGTTAATTCCACTTAGCTGTGTTCTGGCCTTCAAAGCATTTGCAACCACATCTACGTTGGTGACATTAACAGTCTTTGTTGCCGGACCTTCATCAGAACCAGCAGTTATACTGTCCCATATAGCAGTTAATTTATCTATCTGCATGTTCATAAGCTCTTCAACGTCTGGGGGTTGTGATGTTACAATGGTGTAAGAGCTCAAAAGCCCTAATTCAAAAACAATCCCAAATAGTAATAGGAAAAGTATAAATTTAATGATTCTAAGCAATATTATCACCCTTCTAAATATGAATTTTAATTGAATTATTTATAAGTTTGATCAGTTACTATATTTTGCATGAAATAGTTTAATTAATTTAATATGATGTATAAATATATAAAGAAATGCCACCAGTAAGTGCAGTGATCCTAAAACTTCAAAGGAAATTTGCATGATCTAAACATTAAAAAAGCAGTCAAAATTTTGGTTTGATTGCCCGAACACTGTCAAAATCTCCGATTTTGACTGCCGGGGGAAATGTATTTCCTCGGCCACAAATCGAAGATTTGTTGGCCCAAACACTTCGTGTTTGACGGCTTTCAAAAGCTTCGCTTTTGAAGCCCGAAAATTCTACGAATTTTCGACGGCTTTCAAACACTATGTGTTTGAGGGCTTTGCATGGAGGTAGTCATGAACGATGATATCATTTTAAAATTCACCAATGCCAGCATTCTTGTAAACGATAAAGCATATGAGCGCATTAAAAAACATGAAAACTCTCTTGAACTTGTTGATTCACTTATTGATGAGTTAACCAGCTTTGAAGAAGACATATTCATTATAACTGAAGAATTTATTGATAAATATTTTAAAAATAATGATTCATTTTTTATTAATGAGGATAATGAATGTGTACAAACTGATGATGTCATTGAACACGAAATATATGGGCAGTCAAAATCAGAAACCCCGAAAGCCATTCTTAAACCATCCCAAAGTAAATTTCAAACTGGAAGGCCCTTTGATTTTCATATAATTCAGGATACCAGCAAAAAATCGTATACCAGTGGGGAAATTAAAGATTTTACAGCCTATTTTAAAAGCAGGTATCACAAGCTAAAGGATATGCTGGATAAACGGGAGAATTTAAAGGACAATCGTCCTATAAACAAAATAAGAAAGAGTGAAGATGTCATAAAAATAATTGGAATGGTGAATGATGTCAACAACACCAAAAATAACCATAAGATTATTGAATTAGAGGATGAAACCGGAAGTATCTCCTGTTTAATACATAATGAAAATCATCAGCTCTTTGAAAGAGCAGAAAAAATAGTTAAGGATGAAATCATTGGAATTGTAGGTAGTAAAAAGGGATCATTTGTAATAGCATCTGATCTGGTTCATCCGGGTGTTCCAAGGATTGAAGAAAAGACAATGGACTTTTCTACGGTTTTTATTTCAGATGTACACATTGGAAGCTCTACATTTCTTGATGATGCATTTAATAAATTCATAAAATGGATTAACGGGGATTTTGGAGATGACAATCAACAGGAAATTGCCAGTAATGTTAAATATCTTCTTATTGCAGGAGATCTGGTAGATGGAATTGGTATTTATCCTCACCAGGAGAGGGAACTTACCATCAAAGACATTTACAAGCAGTACGATGAAGCTGCCAGGCTTTTAGGTGAAATCAGGACTGATATTAAAATTGTAATTGCTCCTGGAAATCACGATGCGGTCAGATTAGCTGAACCACAACCTTCAATTTCCAGATCATATGCAGAATCTCTATACGAACTTAAAAATGCTGAATTTGTAAGCAATCCCGGAATAGTAAGTTTAGATGGAATTAACACCCTTATTTATCATGGAAGAAGTTTTGATGATATGGCCATGTCTATTAAAGGATTTTCTCACCAGCAGTCAGACTTAATAATGAGAGATCTGCTTGAAAAACGGCATTTGACCCCGATATATGGTGAAAGAACTCCTCTTGCACCTGAATATGAAGACCATATGGTAATAGAAGAAATTCCAGACATTTTTCATACAGGACACGTACATATTAACGCTTATAAGAAGTATAAAGGCGTTCACATGATAAATTCAGGGACATTCCAGTCTCAAACAGAGTTCCAGAAGATCTACAACATCATGCCCACATGCGCAGAAGTGCCTGTACTCCATAATGGTTCTTTCAAACTGCTTAAATTTACCTGAACTGTAAATTCTTGAAGGAGAACATAAATGGATATAAATAAAATATTAAAGGATCTAGTTGATGCTTCACATTCTGTTAACAGTAAAGGCCTTACTCCATGGAAATCTGGGAATATAAGCTGTAGATTTTATGAAAATGGAATTTCAAAGGTTGCAATTACTAAAAGCGGTATTTCTAAAGGAAATATGGGGATTAGTGATATTATAATAATTGATATGGATGGGAATATCCTTGAAGGACAGGGTAAACCCTCTTCTGAGACTTTTCTGCACCTTGGAATTTACAGTGAAAGAGAAGATATAAATGCAGTGGTGCACACTCATTCCCCTCATGCAGTAGGCTTTTCAATGTCAAAAAAGGAATTAAAAAGGCTGGAAGGTTTTGAATCCATTGAAAACTCCCACATTCCATGGGTAAAGTATTCAAAGCCTGGAAGTATGAAGCTTGCAGGAGATACAGCAAAAATAATGAAATATGAAGACGCCGTAATTTTAAAAAACCATGGTGTTGTCGCTGCAGGGCCAAATCTGGATGAAGCTATTCTTCTTGCAGAATATATTGAACATATTGCCAGAATTCAGTTTATATCCCATGTTTTGGGTTTAAAATCCAGGTAATAGAATACAAAAATGTCAGCATTTAGCCGACAGTAATTTAAAATCAGTACTTAGTCTCGAATAGACTCTAACTCACTTAAAACATTCCAGATAAGAGTTCTTGCATGTATAGGAATGTTAGGATCGTTACTAATTTCATCAAGGATTGAAACCACCGTACTTGCACGAATTGTTGGTTCTTCATCCCCTTTAGCTAAAATATCCCTGGATTCTTCAGCAGCCCTTCTAATATTCCGTGGCACGCTTGTATCTTCCATAATGTGCTGTAATATCTCAGTAACCCTATTAAATGCTTCTTCGTTCATAATAAAACCTCCGTTAATAATCAAACCATATATCATGTAAAATCCTCTATAAAGGGATTTCGTGGCTTATCTTTTTTTGGTAATAATCAAACCAGTCATGTAAAATAGTCTAATTATTCATCTTTATATTTAATAAACTAAAAACCTTTTGGTATATAAACAAACTTAATTAATTTAATATCTAAATTAAAACAGGTAACAGTGTAGTATATTGAACTACCATGACCTGAGAGGTCAATGGATTCCTAATCCACCAGTTATTTTACTGGTTTTACCAAAGGCAATCCCCGTAGTTCCTACGGTTAGAAAAAACCTTGAATGACGTTGTTTGTCATTCAAGGTTTTCATATTGCGTGCAGCATTAACATCTCTATCATGGTCACGACCACAATCAGGGCATATCCATCTGCGAATATTCAATTTTAAACTTTCTGTAACATATCCACAGTTACTGCAAGTTTTAGATGTGTATTTTTCATCAACAACTCTAAAATGTTTATTATACCAATCAGACTTATATTGTAGTTGTCGCTTGAACTCAAACCAATGCTGATCTGCTGTAGTTCTTGCTAAATACTTATTTTTCAGTCCTAATTGGTTATTTACATTTCCAATATAGATTTTATCAAATTCTTGTACTATTTGTGTTGTTGTTTTATGTAGAAAATCGTTTATTATATTTTTTTTCTTCTGGTATAATTGGTTAAGCTTGGTTTTCGCTTTTAACCAATTACACCCATTTTTAACTTTTTTACTTATGATTTGATTATATCTCCTTATTTTGTTGTCAACCTCTTTTAAATGGATTTTACCTGTTTTGAAACCGTTACTAAATGTTGCCAGATTTTTTAATCCAAGATCAATACCCACTACTTGATTAGTTTTTTTTTACTGTTTAACAGGGCTGTTTTTAACATTGAAACTTACAAAATATTGGTTAGAGTTGTTCCTGCTGATAGTTGCAGTTAATATGTCTCCACGAACTTTTCTACTATATTTCATAGATATTAGGCTCTTAATTTTGGGTAATTTTAGTTTCCCTCCACTATTTTAGCGTTTAAGGTTCTGAATGATTGTACGGGATTTTTACGGGATTTGAATTTCACCCCTCCATGATTAGATTTACCCATCATTTTATAGGCATTTATGAGGTTATCATATGCTTTTTGAAGGGCTGTGCTGTTAGCTTCTTTTAAAAATGGATGGTGTTTCTTTAAATCATTTAATATGTTATTGAACAGTTTTCTGTTTGCATATACTGGTTTTAAACCGTATTCCACTGTCTGTTTTCTGTATAGTTCATACATGACTTTGATATGGTTGAATACAAAGCGTGCGCTGCCCATGTTAAATTCTAATATATCCTGTTGCTCTTTATTTGGATATATTCTATATTTGTAGGATTTAGTTATGGTTTTCATCGTTTTTGTTGCATTTCTATATATTTTCGTATTGTTTAACCCTTTGATTTAAGTATTAGTCTGAAAATTCATCTAATGACTTAAAAGAAGTCATAGTATTCTTTCAGAAATTAGATAAATCATCTGTATAAAGAAACAGCAACTGCAACTGTAACTCCATCATAAGATGTTTTTTTAAATACAAGCCTCGAATTTTTCCCGGCTGCAATTAAAGCTGCTGGTTCACAAACTCCACCAATACCAAATTTCTCTTTTACCAGTTTCGAATGTGAGCAATCAGGATGTTTCAGTGATTTAATCTGGTTAATCGTAACTATTTCAAGAGGTACTCCTAAATTCAGTGCAGTTTTAACTATCCCTAATTCTTCTTTCTTTATTTCTGCAGTTGCAAATGAATCAATTCTTTCAGGGAATAAATTAAGTAATTTAACTGCTTCAAAGACAGCTCTCTGTACTTTACTTTTGGATACATTTTTACGTGCCCCAATTCCAAAAACAAGCTTTTTAGGCTTTAAAATAACAGAATTTTCTTCATAAATAGCTTTCAACTCATTATTAAATGATTTACACGGATTATAAGATTTTTCAACCAGTGGATCTTTAAAAACAAATTCATATTTTTCAGGCACATATAAATTAACTTCTTTATCATCAATTAAGGCCGAATTAATTGTTTTTATTTTTGAAACATCCTCAATATCAAAATAATACTTTCTGGCAAGCGAATCTATTCCTATTTTACCATGAACATCAGTAGCTGTTGTTATTACAGGTTCAGCACCTGAAATTTCTGCTATTTTTAATGCAATATCATTAGCCCCTCCAAAATGCCCTGAAAGCAAACTGATGACGTGTTTACCCTTATCATCCATAACCAGAACTGCTGGATCCTCCATCTTATTTTTAATTAAAGGACATATGTTCCTGACCATTATTCCTGTTGCCATAATCCCCAGTATACAGTCATATTCACTAAAAGCATTTTTTAAAGCTTTTTTAACGCCTTTATTAAATATTTTAACAGAAATTACTATTGGATCCTGTTTTAAGTCGTGAGCAACGCTGATCGCAAGTTTTTGGGCATCTTCAGTTATTGTGATTATGGCAATTTTCATTTTCTACCTCAAATTAAAGGATAGAAATATAATAAATCAATTTCTTAAGTCTTTTACAACTTTCCCTTCTTTCATTACAAGCATTACATTATCAGGGTTTCCAAGAGACTTTATATTGACAAGTGGATCTTTTTTACTGATTATAATATCTGCAATCTTTCCTGGTTCAATTGTACCGAGTTTATCATCAATTCCAAGGCATTCTGCGGCATTTTTAGTTCCAGCCATAATGGCTTCAATAGGGCTCATCCCTATATCGCATAAATATCCTAATTCTTCTAAATTAAGTCCGTGGGGGACAACACCGCAGTCAGTACCCATTACAATTTTAACTCCAGCTTCATAAGCTTTTCTGATGCTTTTATCATGTGCATCTACCAGTGATATGGCCTGATCTCTACTGTATTCTGGCAGATCTCCAGATTCAGCCAATTTTCTGTTGTGCTTTATAACCACGCATGTAGGAACCAGATAGGTTCCCTGATCCACCATCATCTGGATTGCCGTATCGTCAAGATAAGTTCCATGCTCTATAGAATGAACACCTGCTTTCAATGCGTTTTTAATTCCTTCTGTACCGTGTCCATGGGCCATTACCTTTACATCGTTGTGATATTTTCCTTCCTGAACCATGATCTTCAGTTCTTTAACTGTAAACTGAGTATATTCTGGGTGGTCGTTGGTGCTCATAACACCTCCAGTAGCCATTACTTTGATAAAATCAGCTCCTGCACGAAGTATTTCCCTTACCCTTTTCCTAACTTCATTTTCACCATCACATATGCTTTCAGGAAGTCCGGGATAGGAAATCTTCATATCAAATCCAGAATTTAGCCAGAAATCAAAATGACCGCCGCTTATTGAAAGGGGCATAATGCTGATAAGCAGTCTTGGTCCATCAATCAAACCTTCATCAACCGCTCTTTTAACACCTGCATCTGCAAGGCCAGCGTCCCGAACTGTTGTTACTCCTGCATTAATTGTCTGTCTTAAATTATCCACTCCTCTGTAAAAATAAAATGAGAGTGGATTGTACATGGCATCTTCCATTTTAAATCCATTTGCCATCATATGGACGTGGGTGTCAATAAAACCCGGCAGAATAAACATTCCATGGGCGTCGATTTTCATTATTTCCACATCTGGTATTGGAATGGAATTTTCACTTCCAACTTCAATAATCTGGTTATTTTTAATTAAAATAGCAGCATTTGGGAGGGATTCCCTGCCGTTACCATCAATAAGGGTTCCGTTATGTATAAGAGTGTATTTCATTTTTTCAAAGTCCTTTGGAAACAGTTTTTATTATTGATTAGTCAGATAAAGTTACTATTATGTGAGGTCTTTAAAGTATTTTTGTTTTCATTAGCTTAGAAATATGTTTATAAATTTAATAGTTTCAAACCGTTAAAAAATGTTGAATAATTTTTGCAGTCATATGAACTTAATTTAAACATCTTAAAAAGGATTGAATTATAAAAAATAAAATCATAAATAATAAATAGGTAAAACTAACAAAACCTACTATGTATTAGTGTAATTCAGTTATTCCAGTTAAAAAAAGATAAGCCATTTAGTAATCACATTCAAATTCAGTTGAAATCAATTTTATTTAATGTACGTTGAACAATTTGATCTTTAAAAATGACATTATAATAGCTTTTATTTAAGTTTAAGGGATAATAGCATGTCAAATGAAATTTTAAAACTTTATGAAAAAGTAAGAGATGACTTAAAGTTTCTTACAGCTTCAGATGTAAGGACAAAAATTGTTATAGTTTTGAATGATGGATTAAAAAATTTAAACGACCTTAAAGAAGAAACAAATCTTAATTCATCCACTATTTTACATGGAATGAACCAGCTTGAAGAAAAAAAATTGGTCTTTAAACAATCTGGAGGTTATTCCCTTTCTCAAACCGGTAAAATAGTTGCACTGAACATTATAAATCTTATAAAAGTATCCACGTCTCTTGAGGAAATAGGAAAGATATTTTTAAAGCATGAGATATCTCCCATACCAGAATACCTGCTTGAAAGTATAGGAAGCTTAAAAAGCTCGGTTGTAGTGGAATCCACACCTACAGATGTTATGAAGCCGCATACAGTTCATGCAGAGCTTATTCAAAATTCAAGGGACGTTAGATATATTTCTTCAGTTCTGCTTCCTCAAAAAATAGAATCATTTGAGAAAACACTGGAAAAAGGTTCCCTTCAACTTATTTTAACATCTGAAATACTTGATAAATGGATTGAAATAAAAGGGCGGGAAAATTTGAAAAACGCACTTTTAGAAAAAGATTTTAAGTTATGGAAAATAAAGAGTGGGGCTAAGATGTCATTTACAGTGTCAGACACTTTCATTGCACTTGGATTGTTTTCAACAGATGGGATTTACGATCTTCACAAGTATCTAATAGGTAAAGACGAAGAAGCTATTGAATGGGGAAAAAGGCTGTTTGGCTATTATTTAAAGCAATCAAAAAAGGTAAAACTATAATCATCCACTTTAAAGACTTAAATTACTGGAGCATAATGTGATGAGCAAGATAACCCGGATTTTAATGATAGAGGATAATCATGCAGACGTCAGGATCATGCAGGAAATGCTTAGAGATGTCAAAGGCTTTAAATTTAGCTTTAAACATGGTGAAAGCTTAGAAAATGGATTGAAATACCTTAAAAATGATGTGTTTGATGTTTTACTGCTTGATCTTAATTTACCTGACAGCTATGGAATCGATACTTTCTTTAAAGCAAAAAACCATGCTCCAAATTTACCTATTGTAATATTTAGCGGGGCGGCTGATGAGAAGGTTGCAATAGATGCTGTTCATGAAGGTGCCCAGGATTACCTTATGAAAGGGGAAGTTGAGGGTAAATTACTGGCACGTTCCATATTTTATGCAATTGAACGTAAACAGACAGAAGAGGAACTGAAAAAACACAGGGATCACCTGGAAGAACTGGTTGAAAAAAGAACCCTCGGATTAAAAAAAGCAAATATACAACTTTTAAGAGAAATTAACGAGCGTAAAAGAGCTGAAGAAGAGATTAGGGCATCTTTTGAGGAGAAAAAAATACTGCTTGATGAAATACAGGAGAGAATTCAAAACAGTTTGCAGATAATTATAAGGATTATTGATGGGGAATATTTTCAAAATAAATGTAAAAATCTCGATGATTTCAATCAGGAGATTCAAAATCGGGTGAAAGCAGTTGAACTCATTAATGAGATGCTTGATCAATCAGAAGACTTTGCAATGATTGATTTTGCATGCTATATACGTAATTTGACCAGTTACCTTTATGATTTTTATGATGTTAATCCTCTTTTAATGAAATTAGAAATGGATATTGAAGGAATTCCTCTTGACATTGATTTAGCAATTCCATGTGGTTTAATTGTTAATGAACTTGTGACAAATTCTATCAAACATGCATTTGAGGAAAAAAGCGGCAAAATATATATCAAACTGCGTTCCAGCAATAAAAATACAATATTAACTGTTGCAGATGATGGAAAAGGTATTCCAGAAAACGTAGAAATTAAAAATGCTAATACATCAGGATTTAGACTTGTAAATAAACTTGTAAATCAACTTAATGGAAGTATAGAGTTAAATAGAACAAACGGGGCAGAATTTAAAGTTATATTTTAATTTTTCATTTTTCATGGAGTAGTGCTTGAAAAAAGAGAGGGATATCATGATTAACTGGAAAGCAGTGCTCACAGGATTAATCATAATCATAATAATTGTACTGATTTTAAACCCATTTATAGGTGAATTTGGTTCATATGCAGGTATTATAATTGCAGGCATGGTTGTAGGATATCGTGTTAAGCAAAATACAGTAAATGGGGCAATTCATGGGGCTTTAATAGGTATTACTGGAGGAATTGTGGCAATTATTATTCTAATTCTTGTAGGCGGGTTTTTTATAGTAAAAGTAGAAATATCTGGTTTATTAGTTAAGACAGGGGTCGACATAGTTTTAGGGGCTGTCGGAGGGGCTGTAGGAACTATTATTGCGTTGGAAAAATAAATCAAAATCAGAAATTCTCAAGTCATTCAAATTTTTTTTAGAAAGTTTACCTGTGCTTTTTCTGAAAAAGTATTTTAGGGGTCAAAAACATAATTATATTGACTCAAGATTGAGGTGAAAAAAAGATGACAGACTGGATATCCATTGGAATTGGTGCAGTTATAAATGCAGCTTTGACCATTGTTCTGGCACTTATTTTCTTCCCTTTGTTCTTTTTAGGGCCGATAATAGGTGGTTTTGTAACTGTATACTTAATACGGGATGAATTTGAAAGCGAAAGCGGCATAATACATGGAGGTTTAGCCGGGATTTTGGGTGGCCTTATTATTGGAATTCTGTCCCTGTTTGGAGTTGGAATTGTAGCAGCCCTGGTTAGTCTCTTGCTTGCAGAATTAGGGGTTGCACTGGGTGCTATTGGCGCCATATTTGTGATATTCTTTACGGTTCTTACAATGCTTGTATGTGGAGTTCTTTCAGCTATTGGTGGAGCTATAGGAGAATACATACAATCTGCAGGTAAAGGACAGTACGAAGATTACTGAAAACTAATTTAAGTTTTCATTATTTTATCAAAACAGTTTAATTATTTCTTCATCTGCATTAACTTCAACAATATCTCCATTTTTTAAAATATTTAAGACATTGATTTCTGGTTGATGGACCATGGGGATACCAGCCATAATAGCGCCGGTAGCAATAATTGGTTCTGCTTTAATTGATATTATTGCTTGGGGGGCAGTTTTACTTCTCTCCATCTGAAATATGACGTAAGATCCAACTGTGGACCCTTTCCCAGATGGAATCACCAGAATTTTATCACTTATCTTTTCTCCATACAGTTCATGCCCCTTTTCAATTACAACACCAGTATGAGGATCTACTCCCCCAAGAAAGCTTAACGGATCTTTTGTAATCAATACTTCACCTTTTGCATGCCCTTTGGAGATTTTCCTGCATTTTATAGTTTTCATGAAATCACTTGTTTAGATTAAAAGAAAAAATAAAAATTTATTCAAGTTCCAGCTTGATCCCGCCGATTTTTGGTGCTAATACGTTGTAAACGAGTGCTATAATGGCATATGTTATGAATCCAGCTATAAATGCCAGTATTGGCCAGACTATGATGAACATTACTGCTGTCATTGCTCCACCTAAACCTGCCGCCCCAGCTGCTTCTGGTGGTAACATGGCTAAAAATGGCACTATGAAAAGAGTGGCTAATATACCTACAATAAATGTTATAACTGCTGCAATCGCTGCTATCATCAGTGCAAATGGTACAACTGGAATTGATTTTATTTCTTTGATATCCCCCATTCTTTTCACCTCCTTTAATTGAATAACCCATTTTATATTGTATTTTAAGGTATATAATTTTTTTCCTTTTTGGTGAAAACTGAAATAGATAATTTATCCAGGTTCTAACTTAAAACCACCCTTTAGACGCTTGAAGAACATCATTTACAATTTCAGCTGAAGACCCGATGTAAGTATGGGGGTTCATAATATCTTGAATTTCATCTTCAGATAGATACTTTCTAATTTCGTTATTTCTTAAAACAACATCCAAAAGGCCAGTATTTTTCTGGTTAGCCTCAATTGAACACTCTCTAACAAGTGCATAGGCTGTTTGCCTTCCCATTCCTTTATATGTAAGTTCTGCCATTAATCTTTCTGCCATTATAAGTCCATTTGTAGTGTTTAAATCTTTTTCAATGTTTTCTGGATAAAACACCAGATTATTTAGCACTTTTAAGGTAAGAACTATGATATAATCGGTTAAAATACATGCTTCAGGGAGAATAATCCGCTCACATGAGGAATTAGTAAGATCTCTTTCATGCCAGAGAGGGTTATTTTCAAGCGCCGGAACAACATAAGCACGTATGACCCTGGAAATACCGCTAATTCTTTCAGCAGTAATAGGATTCATTTTATGAGGCATTGTACTGCTTCCAACCTGCTTTTTAGCATCGAAACTTTCACCAATTTCTTTAATCTCAGTTCGCTGAAGGTTTCTGATTTCAACTGCAATTTTATCGAGTGTGCTTGCAGTGTTTGCAAGATCCATTATGAACTCTGCATGGCTGTCTCTTTGCAGAATTTGATTAGATATTAATACAGGTTTAAGGCCTAAAATTTCAGAAACCCTTCTATGAACTTCTAATCCCTCTTCTCCAAGAGCTGCAATGGTCCCAACAGCACCGGTAATCATTCCCACACATAACCTTTCTTCACACTGGTTAAGCCTTTCAATTTGCCTGTAAACCTCATCAGCCCATAAAGCAAATTTCATTCCATAAGTGGTTGGAAGTGCATGCTGTCCATGAGTTCTACCAATACAAACAGTGTTTATATGCTCTTCTGCAAGTTTTAAAAGTGTTTTTGTAAGTTCTGAAAGCCTTCCCCTTAAAATACCAATGGAGTCTTTAAAAAGCAGTGATTGGGATGTATCAATAATATCATTGGAAGTAGCTCCAAAATGAACGTATTCACCAGCTTCTCCTTCACAAACTTCTGCAAGGGCTTTTACAATTGAAGCAATGTCGTGATTGGTTTGTCTTTCAATTTCAGCCACTCTCTGGACTGTAACATATTTTGTGCTTGCTTTGCTATTTATTTCTTCTGCAGCTTCTTTTGGAATTATATTAAGTTCTGATTCTGCTTTTGCAAGAGCTGCTTCTACTTCAAGCATCTTTTGAAGCTTGTTTTCTAAATCCCACACGTTTCGCATCTCTTCTGTGCCGTACCTGAATTCAATTGGGTGAATTGCCATTTTAATCTCCCTTTAAAAAGTAATTTTTCAAACTACCAGTAATTAGCGAAAATATTTAAAATTCAGGCATCATACAGGTTGCGTGAATCTCAATGCTATACAGACTGCTGCAAGAATTATGGTCATTATTACTACCTGTTCAGGTGTTAATTTAGGCCCCTTTGTTTCTTCTTCAAAGTATCTTACAAGACCTGCCCCGCTTGGTGGAAGCACTTTCTTATCTTTCTTTGCCATAAAATCACCGTTTACAAATTAATCATATAAAATTGATTTTAGTTTCACTGAATTAATATATTTATTTTAAGTTTAATTTAAAGTTATATCTAAAATTTTATTTTTAAACTGCAACCAGATTTCAAAAAAAAGAAAAAAAGAAAAGTTTTGTAGATTCATCTTAATGCAGAAAACAGGTATTTACATGCTGCTTCTATCATCTTGTATGTTTTACCAGCCCATTGGGCTGAACATCCATTATCTCTTTCTACTTCCAGTGTTATGGTGTTTATTCCGTAGTTATGTCCATGTATTCTGACCATTCCTGGTTTACCATCACCGTAGTCCACTGCACATTTAGTTTGGTTGCTTATGTAGTCGGCCCAGTTGCTTTCACCACTCCTGTTTGGAGTTGCAAATATCATACCATTAGGGTAACCCTCTAAGCCCCCTCCAGAGTGCACGTCGAGAATATGGCTGATTCCGTTGTTTTTTGCAAATTCAACAGCATTCCATCCGGGAGTTCCTGGTACATTGGCTATTCTGTTCGGGTCTTCGTATTTATATCCTGTTTTTGTCACTGGTCTGTAAAGCCAGCCGTATACCCGTCTATGGGTCACTCGCTTCACCCATTGGACTTGCCTCACCCATCGGGCTCGACCACGAATCACTTGTTTTGCTCGCTGGACTTTCCTTACCCATCTTGTAACAGCTTGTCTGTACCATCCTTTTTTGTAAGGGACCATCTCTGTATATGTGTAAGGTATTGGTCCGTAATTTCTTGAATTCACCGCAGTACTTTTTGGAATGGCAAATGGGATTACATACAAAGTTCCATCAAGAACATTACTTTTTGAAAACTCTTTCAGATATTCCAGGTAGTTCATGGTTGCTATATTCGCTTCTACTTCATTTCCATGAATTCCTGACCAGATCAGGAGTTTGTTACCGCTACTGCTTCCATTTCCAAATTGAATTATTGTTGATCCCTGTTTTTGTTTGTCCAGTATTTCATTGGATAGAGGTGTTCTGTTAATGTGCTTGTTTATTTCTGCATTTTGAGTCACGTCTGCACCAACAGCGCCGTCAAAAGTGGAGATAGTGTAAGGAGTTGAATTTGTAGTATTGTTTGTGGTATTATTTTCAGCACTTGCAGGCATTACACATACTATAAGCACAAAAGCCGTTAAAAGTACCAAAATGGCTTTTTTAGTGGTGCTTAACCTGGATAGTTTATATTTAGGTTCTGCTATAGTACCGCCACCTGATTTTTTAAGCAGATTCAACGAATCTGTATTATATTAATGCATATTTATTACTAATAAGTTTATCTGTTCTACGTTCAAAACCAAAGGTTTTTGATACCCCAAAAAATCTTCGATTTTTTGAGGCTGATCCTCGTTACAGCTTGTTTGTTTAATACTGATCAGGGATTTAAATCCATTTAAATGATAAATACATCTCCAATAATAATTTAAGATGTTGCATTCTTGGATTCTATGATTTTAGAGAATATAATACTTTTATTTTAGGATAATGATCTCTATTTATATAAAGTTTTTACACAATTTAGGAACAGATAGTACCTTATCGTAAAGTTTATTACCCATCTAATCCCATATATAAAAATCGGGATCGGATTTTTGTTTTTTAATATTTAATGAACCTGATCCTGATCATTTAATACTATGGCAAATCGTTGTGGATAATTTTTATCTAAAATACATTTTTAGCAGGATAAGGGAATAAATATGGAGTATTTTGAAGCTTTAGAAGAAGAAACAGAAAAGGCATACATTGTGGCAAGATGTGCAAGGCTTAAAGGGTATGATATTGGGTTAGAGCCGGAAATACCTCTTGCAAAGGACCTGGCAGAAAGGGTAGAGGGATTAGTTGGCCCTAATGGTGTTTCAAAGAGAATTAAGGAACTTGAGAATAAATATTCAAGGGAAGAGGTTGCATTTCAAATTGCAAGGGAAATTGTAACCACTCCAGACATAGAAGGCCAGGAAGACAGCATTGAAGTTAGAGAAGCTAAATCTGACCAGGCCCTAAGGACAGCGCTGGCTATTTTAACAGAAGGGGTTGTAGCAGCGCCTCTTGAAGGAATTGCAAAGGTTAAAATTAAGCAGAACTTTGATAAAAGCTGGTATCTTGCAATTTACTTTGCAGGTCCCATAAGAAGTGCGGGAGGTACTGCAGCAGCTCTTGCAGTTCTAATTGGAGATTATATAAGACTTTCTATTGACCTTAACGTTTATAAACCCACAGAAAGGGAAATTGAAAGATATGTGGAAGAAGTGGAGCTTTATGAATCTGAGGTGACCAACCTTCAATATTCTCCATCCCCTGATGAGGTGAGACTTGCTGCAGGGAACATTCCTGTAGAGGTTACAGGAGAGCCTACAGATAAAATAGAAGTTTCACACCGCGATTTAGAGCGTGTTGAGACCAATAACATCAGAGGGGGAGCGCTTCTTGCTATGGTTGAAGGAATTATACAGAAAGCTCCAAAAGTCATGAAATACGCTGCTAAATTAGGAATAGATGGATGGAAATGGCTTGAAAAATATTCAAAGAATAGCAGTAGCCTGGACGATGATGAAAGAGATAAAGTCAAAGTAGATGATAAATACATGAGGGACATAATTGGTGGAAGGCCTGTTTTGTCATATCCTCAGGCAAAAGGAGGATTCAGACTTAGATATGGAAGATCAAGAAATTCAGGGCTTGCTGCAATGGGAATTAGTCCTCTGACCATGGAAATTGTGGAATTTCTGGCTGTAGGTACTCAGATGAAGATTGAAAGGCCGGGTAAGGGAATGTGTGTCGTGCCATGTGACAGTATTGAAGGCCCAATCGTTAAGTTAAGGAACGGTGATGTGGTTAAAGTTGAATCAATAGACCAGGCCAGAAAGATTAGAAAAGACGTGGTTGAAATCCTGTTTTTAGGAGATATACTGGTAGCATTCGGTGAATTTTTGAGAAATAACCAGTTTTTACTTCCATCTGCCTGGTGTGAAGAATGGTGGGAGAAAAAAATAGAAAACTCAGCAGAATACATAAAAAAAGGGGATGATTTAAACCGTCTAAAAATCCCTGATTTTTCGACAGCCTTTGAAATATCAAAAAAGTATAATGTACCTTTACATCCAAATTACACATATTTCTATCACGATGTTTCAATTGAAGATTTAAATCAGCTTAGAAATTGGCTTTATAAGTATTACAACCCTTTAGATGCAGATAATGATTTAATATTGGATATAGGTCCTTCAAAGCGGATTCTTGAAATTTTAGGAGTTCCTCATATTGTTGAGGACGATAAAGTTGTAATAAAAAATGATCATGCTTCAGCATTAATTAACACTTTAACCGGGCCTTTGGATGATTCTAAGGGTTTTAACACTTTAGAAGCGTTAAATGAAGTTTCTCCTGTGAAAATAATGGCTAAAGCCCCCACTTATATTGGTGCAAGAGTTGGAAGACCTGAAAAAACAAAAGAAAGAAAAATGAAACCTGCACCTCACGCACTGTTTCCAATAGGCACCAGTGGTGGAAACAGGCGTAATATTGTTGATGCTGCTAAAAAAGGAAATATTTACGTTGAAATTTCAAGGTGTAAATGCAGCGAATGTGGAATAGCATCGTTTCAGGCTAAATGTCCGATTTGTGGAGGAAAGGCTCTTCCAACTGGTGCTTCTAAGAAAAAAATCAATCTGGACAGTTTATTAAAAAAATCATTTGAAAAAGTGGGCATCCGCAAGCTGGATGAAATAAAGGGAGTAATCGGGATGATATCTGAGGAAAAATTCCCTGAACCCTTAGAAAAAGGAATATTGAGAGCTAAAAACGATGTTTTTGCCTTTAAGGATGCCACAATACGACATGATTCCACTGATCTACCTCTCACCCATTTTATACCTGGTGAAATTGGTGTAAGTCCAGATAAATTAGTTGAAATGGGATATAAGTATGATATTTATGGGGAGAAAATTGAAAATGAGGATCAGATAATTGAAATCAAAATCCAGGACATAGTAATCTCCCAAAACTGTGCAGAATATCTTATACGGGTTTCAAGCTTCATAGATGATCTCCTTGAAAATTTTTATCATGAGGAGAGATTTTACAATATAAAAGAAAAAGAAGACCTTGTAGGTCATTTGGTGGTGGGATTAGCTCCACACACGTCTGCGGGGGTTTTGGGAAGAATTGTTGGATTTACAAAGGCATCCGCATGCTACGCACATCCATACTTCCATTCTGCAAAAAGAAGAAACTGTGACAGTGACGAAGATTCGGTAATGTTGCTTTTGGACGCTTTAATTAACTTTTCAAAGATATATCTTCCAAGTTCCAGGGGAGGGAGAATGGATGCACCACTGGTTCTCTCATCAAGGATAGATCCAGAAGAAATTGATGATGAATCCCACAATATCGATTGCCTGTCAACTCTTCCACTGGAGTTTTACGAGAGAACTCTGGAATTTGCCAGGCCTTCTGAGGTGATCGACTTAATAGACAATGTAAAAAAAAGATTGGGCACAGAAGACCAGTATCAGGGATTAATGTTTTCTCATGATACTTCAAGTATTCATTCCGGGCCAAAATCGTGTCTTTATAAAATGCTCCCTACAATGAAGGAAAAGGTAGAAGAACAGGTCAAATTAGCCGGGAAAATAAGGGCTGTTGACCAGAAAGGTGTTGTGGAAGGCGTTCTACAATCCCATTTCCTACCTGACATGGCAGGGAATTCAAGGGCATTTTCCAGGCAGAAAGTAAGGTGCACCAGGTGCAATAAAAAGTATAGAAGAATTCCCTTAAGTGGGGAATGTACATGCGGAGGGAATTTGATATTAAGTATTTCCAAGGGTTCGGTGGTCAAGTACCTCAAAATTTCAAAGGAACTTGCAAGAAAATATCCTATAGACAACTACCTTATCCAGAGAATTGAACTTATTGAGTCAAGCGTAAATTCACTGTTTGAAAGCGACAAATCCAGACAGAGTTCACTGGATGCATTTCTCTAAAGATACAGATGAAAGAATGTTGCATAACAAAACTATTAAGCATTTGAAAATCATAGATTTTCGATGCCCCAAAATCATAGATTTTGAGGGATTAAAAAAACAGATGATTGAAATGGGGGATATGAATTGAAAGATACGCATGTAATGGCTACACTAAGTGCAAAAGCACATGTTTTAAAAAACAACGGGATCCATGAAAAATTCAGCCAGGAGAAGATAGTAATGTCCCTTCTCATGGTAGGTGCACCTCTTGGAGCTGCACAGAAAATCTCATCTTATGTTGCAAGTGTTGCTTATGATGGAATTCCCACTACAGAAATTAAGATGCTGGTTTATGATTCTTTAAAAAAAATTGATACAAAAATGGCCGACAAATATCTGGCAACCAATCAACTGAAAGTTAGAACAACCAGGGACACAATAGAACCTTTTAATAAGGAAAGAATCGAAAACACGCTTATTGTAGAAACAAATGCATCACCTGAACTTGCAAAAGAAATAGCTAATAATGCATGGAAAGAACTTAAAAAACTTGATGTTGAATACCTCACAGCCCCAATGATCAGGGAAATTGTAAACACCAAACTTGTTGAACATGGTTTTGAATCATTAAGGCGTAAATATACAAGGGTTGGTATCCCTGTATATAACATCGCAAGCCTCATTCAAAATGGCTCCCGTGATAATGCAAATATGATTCATAATCCTGAAACTGTTCATAAGTACGTTGCAGATGAAGCACTCAAACAGTACGCATTGTTACACATCCTCCCTCATGATCTGGCAGATGCACACATGGGTGGGGACATACATATCCACGACCTTGAATTCTTTGCAGGAAGACCATTAAACTGTATGCAGCACGATTTAAGGGTTTTCATAAAAAATGGACTTAAAGTAGACGGTACTGGAGATCATACATCTGTAGCAGGCCCTCCAAATCATATTGAAACATTGATGAACCATTCAGGTGAAATAATGCTTGCAGCTCAGCAGAACATGAGCGGTGGGCAGTCAATGAGTTTATGGAATGTATTTGTAGCCCCATTTGCAGCAGGTTTACCTTACATGAAGGTAAAGCAGGCAGTACAGATGTTTATCTACAATCTGAACATGGCTTACGCTGCAAGAGGTTCGCAGGTTCCATTTACAAGTATTAACCTTGAATTCACTGTCCCTGACTTTTTATGCGACGAACCTGCTTATGGACCAAAAGGAAAAATCGTGGGGACATACGGGGATTTTGAAGAAGAAACAAGAATATTACAGCGTGCATTCACAGAAACACTCCTTGAAGGAGATTCACAGGGTAAACCTCATCTTTTCCCAAACACGATCTATGTTTTAAGAGAAAACATTTTAAATAGTGAGTTTGAAGAAGATATAAGACTTGTTCACGAGCTTTCAGCTAAATTTGGGGGAGCTTACTTTGTAAATATGCTTCCGGACTACAGAGGAAATATGGCCAATTACATGGGATGCAGAACATCCCTAAATGATAACTGGACTGGAGACTGGGATAAAGACTGTTTACGTACAGGAAACCTTGCTTATGTTACATTAAACCTTCCAAGAATTGCTTATAACTCAAGGGATGATTCTGACGTATATGAATATCTTGATTCCTATCTCTCCCTCGCTGAACAGGTTTTAATGCTTAGAAGAACGCAGGCCATGAATTGTCTTAATAATTATAATTTACTCCCATTTCTCAGACAACAATTTCGTGGAGCCAATGACAATGAACTGTATTACAGGATAGAAAATTCTACACTTTCATTTGGTTTTGTGGGACTTAATGAAATGCTTTATTCATACATGGGTAGTGGAATAGAAGATAAAGATGCCTGTAAGTTTGGATTAAATGTTTTAGATTATATAAATGATAGAGCAAATGAATTAAAGGATAAGACTGGTTTAAGATGGTCTGTTCTCCAAACACCAGCAGAATCAACCGCTTACAGGTTTGCAATGCTGGATATGGAAAAACACAGGGACAGAATCGTTGCACAGGGAGATGGAAGAACTGCCTATTACACCAATTCATCACATGTACCGGTTAATGCGGATGTTTTACTCCCAGAAAAGATTAAAATTGAAGAAAAATTCCATTCCAGGACTCTTGGAGGTCATATATTCCATGCATTCATGGGAGAATCCTATTCAAACCCGGATTCACTTATGAGCCTCACAGATAAAATTGCACGTAAGTCAGACATTGGATTTTGGGCCTATAGCTCAGCTTTGAGCTTCTGCATAAAATGTAAGGCCTTAATGAAAGGGTTACATGATGTGTGTGGAACATGTGGAGAACAGAGTGAAGTTGAATGGTATGACCGGATAACTGGTTATGTTCAGCAGGTTGGAAGGTCTAAATCTGCATCAGGCGGCTGGAATCCTGGTAAAATGCAGGAGTTAAGGGATAGAAAGAGATTTTAATAATAAACCTTCACCGCTTCTTTTACATCATCATAGAGACCTAAAGCTGCAAGAGCGCCTATTTTACCTTGAGAGCCTGTAACTTCTACAAACTGGATTCCTATATCTTTTCCAACTTTTTCAGCTTCTTTTAGTGTGATCATGGATTTTTTAGCTGATTGTGCATACTTTCTAAGCTCTTCTGGAATTTCAAGTCCATCTAAAACTGCCATGGAAGTCTTTTGGGACAGTGTATGCTTTTTAAATAATTTATATGCCTCTTCTATGAGTTTGTCTCTTTCACCAGGCTTTACTGCAAAAACAAGCGCTATGGCCACACAATTTTGTGTTTTATTAGGATTATGGGGGTAAAGTTGCACAATAACGTGATCTATGTATTCAAAACCCATTTTAGAAAGTTCAATACCTACATTGTTTGCAAGAGTCCATGTAGCTCCTTTTTCCTTTGTATCTGTATCATCAATTCCAATTACAACCTTTTCAAGCTTTGGTGTTATTACTGCAGCCCTTCCAACCTTTGAACCCCCACCTATATCATAAATTTCCACTCTTTTTACTCCTTCTGCCATCCCACGACACATAGCTGCGCCTACCCCTGCTCCTGCAAGTCCTGCGTGGACCACTTTAACTTCACCGCCTTCAATTGAGACTTCTTCAATTCCCGCTGCAGAAAAACTTGGTTTAAGGTTAAAATCAGATTTACCTACCTTTACAAGGAATGTATGTTTGTTCCCGTCTCTTTTAGATTTTTCAACCAGTTCACTTGACCTTTTGTATTGATACACAACCCATTCAGAGCCTCCAATACAGGGATGGTATTCAACTATCTCTACTTGGTCCCCATCAACCATCGTAAGGACTTTTTTGTACGGTGATATCCATGGATCTTTAAATTTCTCTTTAAGATCGCGAGGTGTTAATATTTCCATAATTATCCTCTTTAAATGAATTATATTAATTATAAACATCAAAAGTCTTTAAACTTAGAGTTTTGGAAATATCTCAAAAAGTCCAGGTGAAGTTATACACTTGTTAAGCGACACCCTATAGAAACAAAAAATTTCCACCTTTCTTATTCTGCATTAGAAGAATTTCCAAAAATACATCCGTATCCACTAAAAACATTATCTCCACTCTAAAGCCTTGTGTTGTAACTCAACAGAAGTGAATTTGTCTTTTATTTCTGATAATCCTCCTTCCCAGTTAAAATTGAACTTCCTCTTTTTGATTTTCTTGCTTTCGTATTTACTTAACAAAAACTCAATGTAATCCAGAACCTCTTTTTTAAATCTTCAGGAAGTTTTCGTACTTTTGCTTCTATTTCCTTTTCGTGCATATTTTTCACCTTTTTAGTTTTGAACTACTTGAAACCATTGAAAAGTAATAGAAAAAAAATATTATTATTTTAAACGTTCACACATTTTAACAGCAGCCTCTACAGCACGTTTACCATAATCAACACGTTGATGTGCTTCTAAACGTGTCATTCCAGGGCCAGATATTCCTAAAGCCACTGGTTTATCGTATTCAAGTGCTAAATCCGCTATTTTACGTGAAGCGTGCTGTACGACTATCTCATCATGGGATGTTGCACCTTCAATAACAGCACCAAGAGTTATTACCGCATCTATGTCATCTTCCTTTAGAAGTTTTTTAATTGCAAGTGGCATATCAAATACACCAGGTACTGTAATTACTTTTGTTATTTCAGAATCTAAGAATTTAGCATGTTCTTTAGCTAATTCTAACATCATTTGAGTTATATCATAGTTGAACTCAGCCACTACTGCTCCTAATCTGACTTTTACCATTTTTTTTACCTCCAATCAACTGAAGTTGATGAAATACAGTAATGATCCAAAATAAATTTTATCTTAGATATCATATCAGTTTGTCTAATTATATATATAACAAAGCTGCTGCAACAGCGCTTAAAATCATTATAAATATTATAAACAGTGCTATAAGTTGTGGTCTTTCCATTTTTCAACCTCCAAAAATCTTTGATTTTTGTGATTGAGAAAAATTTATGATTTTTCTCAACCTCCCGCAAACTTAGATATTTCTTTCAGTGTTTCTACGAGTGTATCTATTTCTTCCCGGGTATTGTAATAGTGAACTGATGCTCTGACTGTCCCATCAAGAGAATCTGCACCTATATGTTTTATTGAAGGAATGGCACAGTGATAACCACTTCTAACGCATATGTTTTTTAGTTCATCCAGTATTTTAGCAACATCATGAGAATTCATACCCTCTATATTAAAAGAAAGTATTCCATGAATATTTTCAGGATCACCATAACATATTATGTTATCTATGTTGTTGATTTCATCGTACATGTACTTTGTAAGTTTCACGCTGTGTTTTTCAATATTTTCAATTCCTATTTCATTCACATATTTTACAGCGGCTCCAAGACCTATTACGCCAGCTATATTTTGAGTACCTCCTTCAAATTTTGCAGGATGGGATTCAAGAGTGAAATCTTCTTCTGAAACTTTAGATACAGTTCCACCCCCCAAGTTCATTGGTTTAAGCATTTCTGCAATCTCATCCCTACAGTACAAAAATCCTGTTCCCACAGGGCCTAAAAGTCCTTTATGACCCGGAAAAGACACAAAATCAGCTTTAGTTTCCTTAACATTGAATTTCATATGTCCTGCAGATTGAGCAGCATCAATTAAGTAGAGTACATCATTTTCTTCTGCAATGGCACCTATTTCATATATCGGCTGGCATGACCCGATGGAGTTAGAAATATGGGTGGTTGTAATGAGCTTTGTTGTATTATCAACTGCATTTTCAATATCTGCAGCATCAATAACCCCGTATTTATCGGCTTTTATAACTTTTAAATTAATTCCTTTTTTCTTTAAGTTAAGCCATGGCAAAAAGTTGGAGTGGTGTTCTATATTTGGAACAATTATAGAATCTTCCTTTTTAAAGTTCAGGCCGTTTGCAACAATATTTATGGCTTCGGTGGTGTTTTTTGTAAATATCACTTCATTGTTAGCTGCATTGATGAATTTTGCAATATTTTCCCTGGCATTTTCAAATTTTGTCGTTGCTTTAACTGCTGTTTTATACGCTCCCCTTCCAGTATTGGCATTGAAATGATGATAGTAATCACACATGGCTCTTACTACCGGTTCAGGAGTTGGGGTGGTACTTGCAGCATCCAGATAGATCAGTTCCTCAAGTAATGGAATTTCTGCCCTTATATTGATATTTACCATGGATTAAATCCTCCTGATATTACCTTTCCATCCGATCTGCTTTAAGAATACTTATTTATTTTCTATTTTGCTTCTAACTTCTCTTGCCATTTCCATTGTGGACGCAGTTCCACCAAGATCCCGAGTTACAACTTTACTTTCGCTTAATACTTCTATTAAGGCATTTTCAACAGTGCGGGCAGCATCATACTCTTCAAGGTAGTCAAGCATTAATACTGCAGATAATATCATGGCAGAGGGATTTGCAGTTCCTTTACCTGCATGTCTTGGTGCCGATCCATGCACTGGTTCAAATAAACCATGTGTTTCTCCAATATTGGCTGAAGGTATTAATCCTAACCCTCCAACAAGTCCGGCACCTTCATCAGAGAGTATATCTCCAAAAAGGTTGGTGGTGACAATAACATCAAACATGTACGGATTTGTGATAAAAAACATTGCTGTAGCGTCCACATAACGGTCGTCAGTTTCAATGTCCTTAAAATCTTCAGCCACTTTATAGAATGTTTCTTTAAATAATCCATCAGCTTTTTTAAGCACATTAGCCTTGTGAACTGCAGTAACCTTGCTTCTACCTGTTTTTTTTGCATATTCAAACGCAAATCTACAAATTCTTTCACTTGCTTTCCTTGTAACAACGTTTAAAGCCGTTGCACCCTCCTCTGTTTCCTCTTCAATACCAATGTAAAGCCCTTCTGTATTTTCCCGAACTACAACAAAATCCAGATCATCATAGAGACTTTTTGTACCCGGATATGATTTAACAGGACGTAAATTGACATAAAGGTCTAATTCTTGCCTTAATTTAACAATTACATCTGCTGCAGATTCTCCTGCAGCCCCAAAGAGGCATGCCTGCGAATTTTTAACTATGTCAATTGTTTCTTGAGGTAGAGCGATTCCAGATACTGCTTCGTATTCATCCCCTGCCTCTGCAAATGTATAGTCAAATTCAACGTCTAAAGCTTCCAATATATGTAATGCTGCTTCCATTACTTCTTTTCCAATTCCGTCCCCGGGTATTACAGCTATCTTGTACATAAAAACACCTATTATTACCTATTATTTTGTATTAACTTATTTCTGTTTTATTTCGTCAATATGTTTCTTTAAATAAGGGATTAGTCCACCTTCATTCAGTATGTCTACCATGAATTCAGGTAATCCTTTAATTTTGAATTCTTTACCTGTGGTTAAGTTCTTTAAAATGCCTTTTTCCATCTTAATTTCAATTTCATCTCCCTGGGAGACGTGTTTGGATATACCTTTTATTTCTATAAGTGGAAGACCTATATTGATTGAGTTTCTGTAAAATATTCTTGCAAATGACTCTGCAACCACTGCAGAAATGCCTGCACCTTTAATAGCAATTGGAGCGTGTTCTCTTGATGAACCACAGCCGAAATTACGACCTCCCACTATAATATCGCCAGGTTCAACATTTTTTGCAAATTCAGGGTCACATCCTTCCATTGCACATGCTGCCAGGTCTTTTTCATCCTTAAGCACAAGGTATCTTCCAGGAATTATCAGATCTGTATCAATATCATCGCCAAATTTCCATACTTTTCCTTTCATGGTATCACCACTTACTTAATATCTCTGGGATCCTCGATTTTTCCTGTGATTGCAGAGCTGGCTGCAACTGCAGCTGAGCTTAAGTAAACTTCTGCTTCTGAACTACCCTGTCTACCTTTAAAGTTTCTGTTTGAAGTAGAAAGACTTACTTCACCAGGCCCTATAAGACCTACATGACCTCCAAGACATGGACCACAGCAAGGATTACATACAAGAGCTCCTGCATCTACAAATATATTCATTAAACCTTCATTGAGTGCATCCCTGTAAACTTCACGTGATGCAGGTATTACAAGCATTCTTATGTTGTCTGAAACTTTATTTCCCTTAAGAATCCTTGCTGCGTCTCTTAGATCTTCAATTCTACCATTTGTACATGATCCAAGAAATACCTGATCAATAGGTGTTCCTGCAACATCAGATATATCTTTTACATTGTCCACGTTGTGAGGACATGCAATTTGAGGTTCAAGATCGCTTACATCAATGTCCATTATTTCAAGAGATGCAGCATCCGCATCTCCTTTAATTACTTCAAATGACTTGTTTGATCGTGCATTAACGTAATTAAGAGTTTTTTGATCCGGTTCTACAAGCCCTGTTTTACCTCCCATCTCTATAGCCATGTTACAAAGTACCATTCTGTCAGATACTGACATTTCAGTTACAGTTTCCCCTCCAAATTGGCAAGCTTTGTATGTTGCACCATCAGCACCTGTTTGACCAATAATATTAAGAATAACATCTTTTGCATAAACATTATCTTGAAGAGTACCTTCTATATTGAATTTTATGGTTTCAGGGGTTTTAAACCAGAGTTTTCCTGTAGCAAATACCATTGACATGTCTGTTGACCCTATACCTGTTGAAAATGCTCCTAATGCACCATGAGTGCATGTATGTGAGTCTGTTCCAACTACAACTTCTCCAGGAACTATATGACCTTTTTCTGGAAGTACCTGATGGCATACTCCTTCTCTAACATCATAAAAATTGCTTATTCCCTGATCTCTAACAAATTTACGCATTATAGCGTGATTTTCGGCCGCATCAAGAGAATCTGCAGGCACCTGATGGTCAAAAACTATTACAATTTTCTCTGGATCCCAGACCTCTGGAACTCCTATTTTTCTAAAAGACTCTACAGATAGCGGACCAGTAAGATCATGGGTCATTGCAACATCTATGTTAGTCATAACTATCTCACCGGCCTCAACTTCCTTTTTTCCAGAAGCTTTTGCAAGTATTTTCTCTGCCATTGTCATTGACATCTATAATCCTCCTTATACTTTCAATTAAAAGCTTAACAATTTATTTAAATGATAAAATCAGTTTAAATGCAAAAATAGGCCTGATAAACCTAAAAAAACTGGCATTTTTAAGCAGTTAAGCATATATACTGGAGCGTGAATACTACTACATATATATTATGACACTTGTTAATTTTCTAATAATTTAAATGTGTCGGTTTAAGTGAGGCATCAACATGGAAAATGATATAAAAAGTGAATACCAGCGGATCAGCGATAAAATTTCATATGATGATTTCTTAAAAAGAATAGAAGAGATGAAAAAGGATTATGAAGACGTGAGCTTCATGGACGAGCTGGATATTGCCAGAATGATAGTAGGGGAGTATATAGACGAAAAAAATGTTCCTGTTACCAAGGATAATGAATTACGTAAAATATCTGAACTTGAAACCGGTTTACACGACATAAGCATAGCTGGAAGAGTAATGCATGTTTCTAACACCAAGGCATTTATAACAAAGAAAGGAAAAGAAGGTAAAGTAGCAAATCTCATGATTGCAGATAACAGTGGAGAAATCCGCGTTGTTTTATGGACAGATAACATTAAACACCTCAAAAAGATTTCAGAAGGAGATATTGTAAAAATAAACGATGTAGAAATAAAGGACGGATACAGAGCTCAGGAAGCCCATATGCAGAACAGATCCAGCATAAAAAAGATCGACGATGAGAGTGATGATAAATATCCTGCCTATGAGGAGAAAATAACACCAGTATCTGATGTTAAAGGGGAAATGCAGGTTAATATAGTTGCCAGAGTGGTAAGGATATCAAGAATAAGAACATATAACAGCAACGGTAGAGAAGGGAAATTCATTACCCTCGATTTAAAAGACAATACAGGTTCAATATCTTTTACTCTATGGAACAGAGATATTGAAATCCTTGATGAAATAGGACTTAAAGAAGGGGATTCTGTAAAAATATTAGGTGCTCAAAGCCGTGTTAGAAACGAAGAAGTTAGCCTGACCCATTCATGGATTGGTAGAATAATAAAAGGTGAATTTGATGTTCCAGAACATGAAGAGAATATGATAAAAATAGGGGACGCTCATGAAATGAAAAACGTCACTTTAATGGGTGTTGTGAGTAAAATACATGATAAAATAACATTCCAGCGACGTGATGGAAGTGCTGGGGCTGTAAAATCCATTGTAATTTCTGATGACACTGGTTCAATAAAAGTAACTCTCTGGAATGATGACGCAGATCTGAATATTAACAAAGGAGATATTTTAAAAGTTACAGGTGGAAATATCGAGTTTGACGAATATTCAGAGACAGATTATAGAGTAAACACAGGATGGAGTAGTAATCTGACTATAAATCCTGAAGAAGACGCTGGTTTAAAACAAATCCTTGAAGAACATAAAAAAGAACTTGAACCAATCAAAATTGAAGATCTGCACAAAATTGAAGATGAAGGGGAAGAAGTAGACATAATTGGAAGAATCATGGAGCTTTACGACGCTAATGAGTTTCAAAGAGCTGATGGAAGTGCAGGACTGGTAAGATCAGTTAAAATAGCTGACGACACCGGGACTGTCAGGGCATCATTCTGGGATGATAAAGCAGAGCTCAAATTAAACAGGGGAAATCTTGTAAAGATAGAAAATGCAAAAACAAGGTTTAGAGACGATAATGTAGAGTTAAGCATTGGTAAAACTGTTAGAGTAATAGTAATGAATGATGATGGCCAGAGCCTCCCTTCACTTGATAAGCTTGAAGATGAAATGTACAAACCCCTTAAAATCAAAGATTTACAGGATATAAAGAGTGAAAAGGAAGAAGTTGGAGTAATGGGACGTATAATAAATCTTTATGACGTGAACGAATTCCAGAGACCAAATGGAACCATGGGCATGGTTCGAACAGTGGAACTTGCTGATGATACTGGCTCAGTCAGGGCATCATTCTGGGATGAAAAAGCTGAAATGGGATTAAATAGGGGTGATGCAATCTGGATTAAAAATGCACGTCCAAGATTCCGTAATGACAGTGTTGAGCTCAGTGTAGGGCGAGCAACTATAGTTATAAAGCCTAAAGAAGAAAGTATGAAGCAAATTCCATCACTTGAAGAAATTGAAGAATCTATTTACAAACCACGGCAAATTGAAGAAATTGAAGAGGAAGATAAAAATATTAAGGTAAGTGGAAAGATTGCTGAAGCTTATGGGGACAGAATACTTTATGAAATGTGTCCAAACTGTAATAAAAGAGTTGAATATGTAGATGAGGCATTTGTTTGTGATTTCTGCGGGGAAGAAATACAGCAGCCCAACTATCTAATGATAATTCCGTGTGTAATAGAGGATGACACTGGAACAATCAGAACAACGTTCTTTAGAAAACTTGCTGAAGAGCTCATTGGAATGACTACAGAAGAGGCAAATGAAGTGATTATAAAGACTGCAGATGAAGGATCCCTTGCTTCAAAGGTGGAAGACCTTGTAGGCAGTACAGTTACATTAATTGCAGATGCAAGCTTCGATGAATACAATGAGGAAATAAGGCTAATTGCCAGGAAAATAGTGAATAGAGAGCTTTAATTCCATAATTTTTATTAAACAAGGAGAATTAAAATGGCCGAATTAGAAGATTTACAGGGTGTTGGAGAAAAAACCGCTCAAAAACTTAGAGATGCGGGTTTTGCAGATATGATGAGACTTGCAACCGCAACAGCTAAAGAACTCAGCGTAAAAGCTGAAATAGGTGAAGGAGTAGCCGAAAAAGTTATTGAAGCTGCAAGAAAAGCTGAATCTATTGACTTTGAAACTGCATATGATGTTATGGAGCGTAGAAAAGACGTGGGTCGTATAACATGTGGAAGCAGCGCTGTTGATGAGCTTATTGGTGGAGGAATCGAAACACAGGCCATAACAGAAGTTTTTGGTGAATTTGGTTCAGGGAAAAGTCAGATATCACACGAACTTGCAGTTACAGTTCAGCTTCCAGAAGAAAAAGGAGGTCTTAATGGTGAATGTGTCTTTATTGATACAGAAAACACTTTTAGGCCTGAAAGAATAGAACAGATTGCTGCTGGATTTGGGCTTGACTACGAAGAAGTACTGCAAAAAATACATATTGCAAGAGCTTTTAACTCAAGTCACCAGATTTTAATGGCAGACAAGGTAAACGAATTAATTCAAAGTGGAGTAAACATAAGACTGGTCATAGTGGATTCATTAACTGCCCACTTTAGAGCAGAATACATTGGAAGGGAATCACTTGCTACAAGACAGCAAAAATTAAACCAGCACCTTCACACACTCCAAAACATTGCAAATACCTATAATGCAGCAATATTTGTTACAAATCAGGTGCAGGCAAGACCGGATGCATTCTTTGGAAGTCCAACCAAAGCTATTGGAGGTCACGTGCTTGGACACGCTGCAACCTACAGAATATGGCTTAAAAAAGGGCTTGCTGGCAAAAGAATAGCAAGACTGGTAGACAGTCCTCATTTACCTGAAGGTGAAGCTGTCTTTAAGATAGTGGCTGAAGGAGTTACTGACTGATAAAGATAATAGCTCAAAGAACATGAAAAAATTATTGTAACTATCTGCAACCTAAAAATCTGAATAGAGGTTTATAACCAGAAATAAGTGTCTAGACAGTAAAATGTCTGGAACATCCTCACGATTTTTTAATTTTTTTTATTTTTTCTTTTCTTAAATTACAAAAGTCTGATTATATGAATTCAGTTGAAACCATCATTCCAATTATAATAATGATAATAGCAGGCTATTTATTTAAAAAAACAGATGTTTTAAAGGCAGAACACGCCATAGCACTGAATAAAATTGTGATAAATATTGCACTTCCTGCACTGATTTTTCTGGCAATTTATGACATAGATCTATCCATTCTTCCAGTTATAGCTCCCATACCTTTTATATGCATACTTACAGGAGTTTTAAGTGGTTTAATAGCATATGTCTTTGCAACGATCAGGAAATATCCTCAAAAGACCCGCTGGAGCATTGTGCTAACTTCTGCAATGTTTAATTCAGGATTTCTTGGATACCCCGTAGTACTGGGGGTTTTTGGTGCAGAAGGCCTTGTTAGAGCTGTTTTTTACGATCTGGGCTCCATGATACTTTTTATAGCTTTTGGAGTTTTACTTCTTTTAATATACGGCGGGAAATACACTACAATTTTAAGGAGGGCCTTAATTTTCCCCCCATTATGGGCAGTGGTTCTGGCAGTAATTCTAAATCTTATAAATTTCGATATCGGATTTTTATTTTCAAATACACTTGATTACTTAAGTGGAGCTGCCATTCCGCTTATAATGATATCACTGGGCTTATCACTGGAATTTAGAGGAATAAAAGAAAATATCCAGACCGTATTTTCTGTTTCCCTCATTAAATTAATCTTATCTCCAGTAATAGCATTATCAATTGTGGCTATATTGGGCATGGGCGGCCTTGAAAAACAGGTGACAATTATAGAGGCTGCAATGCCCTCTGCAATGCTAAGCCTGGTCCTGGCAATCACCTATAATCTGGACATTAAAACCACTGCAGCCTGCATATTTGCAAGTACACTTATTAGTCTGGTCACAATTCCATTGATGCTCCTGTTTTTATAAAACAATAGTGGATGAAAAACTTGAAATAAGAAGCTCACTTAAATATCTACAAAATAATTTAGGAAGTACCGATCATAAGATATAGTTAGATTTTGAAAAGCCGTCGAAAATCAGAGATTTTGAAAAGCTTGTCAAAATGTTTTAATAAAATCAAAACAAACGACAAATAGTAACTTCTTACAGGTGGTTAATATGATTGAAATAGAATTTGATTCAATGGACGATGCAGTAGAGGCTTTAAATGAGCTTTCCTATTTAGGAAAGGCTAAAATTGATAAAAGAATTAATCATGAAATTATTATGAGGAAGTATTTTTTGAATTCAAATTATGACGAGGCATTGGATGCGCTTAAAAATGCTGAAAAAAGGTTTGAAGATATATCTCATGATGAAAATGATGAAAATCCTGTGGAATATTTGTACACGGCATTAACTGTTTTAAAAAAGCTTTTTGAAAGTGGAAAGTTTAGGGAACTGGAGAACAAAGATCTCAGTGAGGCTGAAGATAAACTTTTTGAAATTGTTGCAGAAATAGATCTCAATGATAAATTCAGGAATTTAGAAATGTTAAAGAAAAAATCTGAAGAGTTCCATTCTGATGACACGCTGGATAGGGCTGAAGATGCTAATGATTCTGGTGATTTACTTCCTGATAATAATCTGGACAAATTCCTGGAAATAGCATGGAAAAGAGGGTTTCTGATAAATCCTATACTTGAAAGTGTTTATTTTCATAAAGATTCTGAGGATCCATGTTCCTGCTTTATGAATGGTGTATACCTGAATGTTACCAGATTGGAAGATTTATTTAATGCTGCCGATTTAAGAATGAAAATTTTATCCAACACCTATGTATCTTATATTTTAAATCTGGGCCTGGAATTCGTTTTCAAGAAGGAAGATTTAATAGATTCCCTTTCTAAGTTACCTGTAGTTGATGAAGATGTTTTTGAGGATGTTTTTGAACAGATCCAGATGGTTTCGGTATTGGCTGATGAAATTATGTCATCCCTTGAAGAATCTAAAAAAGTTAAATACAGAAAATTCATACTTGATATGACGGATATGTTAAACAACGACATTTTTTCTTTTAAGGATCTTGATGTGGAATTCAGCATTGATTCAGATTTTATAGAGATTATTATAAAGGATCTTGATAAAATCGGACTTATTAAAATAAAAGGAAGGAAAACAATAAGGTATGCTGCAAAATAAACGCACAATCAGAATGTTAATCAAAATTCTAATCATACTAAATTTGCAATATTTAATTAATTAAAATGGTATTCGATGAATAAAAAGTTAGTATATAAGAGTCTTATATTTAGAGCCCCAAAAATGTTCTCATATATAAACTTTGTATAAAAAAATAAATAGAAAACTTTATTTATATTGTATAGATAGACCCTACATCTATATAAAAATCATTTATCACAGTAAGTGAAAAGGTGATCTAATGGCAGAAGAAAAAAATATACAAGAAACTACTGAAGAACCTAAAATAGGAGTATACGTGTGCCACTGCGGTATTAACATCGGAGGTGTTGTGGATATAAATGCAGTTAAAGAATATGCAGCAACACTCCCTAATGTTGTTGTAAGTGAAGAATACAAATACTTCTGTGCTGACCCTGGCCAAGAACTGATTCAAAAGGACATCAAAGAAAAGGGTGTAAACAGAGTGGTTGTAGCAGCATGTTCGCCAAGGCTTCACGAGCCAACATTCAGAAGATGCGTTAGAGAAGCAGGCTTAAACCCATTTTTATTTGAATTTGCAAACATAAGGGAACACGATTCATGGGTACACATGAGCGAACCTGAAGCAGCGACTGAAAAGGCAAAAGACCTTACAAGAATGGCAGTTGCAAAAGCAAGATTATTAGAGCCCTTAACCGCTGAAAAAGTTAGTGTAAAGGACAGTGCACTTGTTATCGGTGGTGGAGTTGCAGGAATTCAAGCTGCACTTGACCTGGCGGACATGGGATTTAAAACTTACCTTGTAGAAAAACAGCCTACTATCAGTGGAAGAATGGGTCAGTTAGACAAAACATTCCCAACTCTTGACTGTTCCATGTGTATTCTTGCACCTAAAATGGTTGATGTAGGTAAACATGATAATATTGAACTCTTATCTTACTCTGAAGTTAAAAAGGTAGACGGATACATCGGTAACTTCAAAGTAACCGTAGAGAGAAAAGCAAGATACATAAGCGAAGAACTCTGTGTGGGATGCGGATCCTGTGTAGATGTTTGTCCAATAGAAATTCCAAACTACTTCGACGAAGGAATTGGAATGGTTAAAGCTGCATACATCCCGTTCCCGCAGGCAGTACCACTACTTGCTACAATCGACAAAGATTACTGCATAGAATGTAACCTCTGTGACCAGATATGTGAAAGAGGTGCAGTACAGCACGACCAGGAAGCAGAAGAAGTTGAAATTGAGGTAGGTACAATCATCGTTGCAACAGGCTATGACCAGTTCGATGCAACAGAAAAACCCGAATACGGATACGGAGACTACACAAACGTTCTCACCGGTCTGGAACTTGAAAGACAGATCAACGCATCAGGCCCAACAGAAGGTAAAGTTTTAAAGCCATCAGATGGTCAAAAACCAGAAAGTGTTGCTTTCATATTATGTGTAGGCTCAAGGGACGAGAAAGTAGGAAATGAATACTGTTCCAGAGTATGCTGTATGCACTCCATGAAAAATGCTCAACTTATAAAGGACAAAAAGCCTGACACTGAAGTTGTAATCTACTACATGGATATCAGGGCGTTCGGTAAAGGATTCGAAGAGTTCTACAAGCGCTCCCAGGAAAAATACGGTATTAAGTTTATAAGAGGCCGGCCAGGAATGGTCTTAGAAAATCCTGACGAAACTTTAACCGTCAGAAGCGAAGACAGTTTACTTGGAAAAGTAACTGAATACAACTACGATATGGTCGTCCTTGCAGCAGGTTTAGTGCCACCCGCAGGTGCAGAAGAACTAAGACAGACCATCGGACTCTCCAAGAGTGCAGATGGGTTCTTAATGGAAGCTCACCCCAAACTAAGGCCTGTGGATACCTTGACTGAAGGTGTATATATTGCAGGTGTAGCTCAAGGTCCTAAGGATATTCCTGACTCTGTAGCACAGGCATCAGGTGCTGCAGCAAGAGCAGCTATCCCAATGGTTAAAGGTGAAGTGGAAATTGAGCCAATTGTAGCAGTTATAGATGAAGATGTCTGTGGTGAATGTGCAGTTTGTATTGAACTATGTCCATACGGTGCCGTGTCCAGAGAAGAGGGACATGCAGTTGTTAACATAGCTTTATGTCACGGATGTGGAACATGTGTTGCAGCATGTCCATCTGGAGCAATGGACCAGAGCCACTTCAAAACAAACCAGATCATGGCTCAAATTGAAGCTGCTTTAAACGAACCAGTGTCAAAATAAATCAGGGTTTTAATTTTTTAAACCCTCTTCTTTTTTATATCTAAGCTTTTTTGAATTTTAAAAGATTATTTAATGCTCAATCTTTCTAAAATTAAATAATGCAAAAAAATAAATGAAAATAATGTTTAAACAGCGCTAATAATGTTTAAATTTAATAGAGAAAATAGTAAGCGGATACCCAATAGATATCCATGAATAAACGATTACATGCCTTTTAGACTCATGTCCAGCATTCTTTTTGTCTCTTCAGCAAGCTCTGAAGGTAATCCAGTGATATCCATGCTTAAAAATCCTCTTACAATCATGGAAGTGGCTTCATCTTCTGTAAGGCCTCTTGACATTAGATACAACACTTCTTCTTCAGCTATCTTACCTACAGCAGCCTCGTGAGACAGTTCAAGCTCTGTAGCACTACCTTCAAGTTCTGGAACTGCATATATCATGGAATCATCAGATAAAACAAGTCCATGGCATTCTAAATGCCCTTTTGTATCATGCATTCTGCCAGCTAAATGCCCGCGGGAGTAAATTTGAGAACTATCCTTAGAAACTACTCTTGAAATCATCTCGCAGCTGGAACCTTCCCCTTCTAAAATAACACGGGATCCAATATCCATTATTGAATCTTTTTGCCCGCCTAAAATAGATTGAAACAATACTTTTGAGTTTTTACCAGAGCAATATGCAGTTGGATATGATTGAATGCTCCTAACAGGACTTGTGAGTATATAATTGCTGATATAAGTGGAATCATCTCCAACCATAATACCTGTTCTTGGGCGCACATCTACCTGCTCTGCCCAGTTGTGTACCATTGTAAATGTGATTTTAGCTCCTTTTTTAAGGTAAAATTCGGATACTCCGACATGAAGTGCGGAGCTTACGTCTTCGCCTGTTGCACAGCCAGTAATAATGTGAAGTTCTGAATTTTCCTCTGCAATGATGATATTATGGGCAGTTTGCATTACTTTTTCATCGCCAATAAACATGCATGCCTGTAATGGAAAAACCTCTCTGGAACCTGGTAATGATCTTATGAAATAACCGCTGCTACCTTCTTCTGCTTCTCTTATAGCAGTTTGTGCGGTATATTTATCAGTGTCAGGCCCTACAGCTTTCCACATGTAATCTTTAATCCACCCATATTTTTCAAGCGCTATGTTCATCCCCATTATTTCAACATTTTCAGAAGGACATGTGGCACAGACGCCGCTCTGGTCTACCTGGATAAATGTACCTGCCCGTTCCTTTTCAGTTGGATCAACTCCTACTTTAAGTAAAGTTTCTTGAACCTTTTTAGGAACTTCACTGGCTCTATCTACTCTTTCATGTTCCCCTGCTTCTTCTCTTATGAATTTTTCCAGATCTATATCTTTTCCATAAAGGGCCTTTTTTTCTTGAGCTTTTTTAGCACGTTCTAATGCACTCTGCAACATTCAACACATCCTTTAAATCCTTCTTTTCTAATGTCTTCTAAAATTTCAGCCGGGTTTCCTGAACAGGCTATTTTACCATCCATAAGCACATGAGCGATATCTGCATTTACGAAATTTAGAATATAGCCCAGGTGAGTTATAAGAAGACCAGATTTTTCTCTCATACCTGGTTTCTTGTCCTTATCAAGCAATACATTAATTTCTTCAGCTATTAACTCTACATTTTCTATATCCACTCCAGAATCAGGCTCATCAAACATGATAAAGTCTGGTTGTTGAGCAAGAAGCTGTAAAATTTCAGACCGCTTCACTTCTCCGCCTGAAAATCCCAGATTAACATCTCTTTCCAGGAATCTTTCATCAAGTTTGAGTTTAGTTGCAAGCTTCCTCATTTCTGGGCTTAATTCTTCACCAGTTTCACCGTGTTCGATTTTAAGGAGATCATTGAGTTTCACTCCTCTTATGGCTGGAGGATTTTGAAAACTCACACCTACCCCCATTTTTACACGTTCTGTAGTAGATAAGTTGGTTATGTTATTTCCTTTAAAGATAATTTCCCCTCTGGTTATACTGTACTTTGGAAATCCAAGTATGCTCATGAATAAAGTACTTTTACCAGAACCATTTGGCCCTAAAAGAACATGAGTTTCTCCTTTGTCGATATACAAATCTATGTCACTTAAAATCTCTTTTCCGTTAACTTCAACAGCTAAATCAGTTATTTCAAGTAGCAGTTTTACCACCACCGTTTTTTATATTAATATAAGTTTTATTTTTTATTTACTAAAGTAATCTTTTTATAATTTATTGAGGATATATATAACGTTGTATTCAAGTTAACAATTGTTAATTTTACTGGAAAAATCCAGTAACAGCCTTTAAATTGTCTTTATATTCAAGTATTCACATAAAATGATAAGCACATGTAAAAAAATTCTATTAATTTGCATATGTAGTTTTAGATTCATAGTATATAAACAGATAAATTTTAAAGTGGAAAATTAATCTGATAACTTTAGCTATTTAAGGCAAGATACAGACATTCATGTCATTATATATAAATTTTTCGAATTAGTTTTATAAATAACATTTATATTAATTGATTTTATATTATTAGTGTACATAATACACAAAGATTAGTACAATCTTATACATAGAAAACGTAAGGAGGAAACTCTATGGCTGAGGATGATATAAAAATCGTTATGTTTTGTTGTAACTGGTGCTCCTACGGTGGAGCAGACACTGCAGGTACTGCAAGGATGCAATATCCTCCGAACATACGTGTAATACGAGTAATGTGTTCAGGACGTATAGAACCACAATTTGTTCTAAAAGCATTCAAAGAAGGTGCAGACGGTGTACTTGTAACTGGTTGCCACCACGGAGACTGCCACTACGACGCAGGAAACTACAAATTAGACAGAAGAATGAGATTAATTTACAAACTGGTGGAAGATCTTGGAATTGGAAAAGAAAGAGTGTACCACGACTGGATCTCAGCATCAGAAGGGGAAAAATTCGCAGAAACAGTTAAAATGATGGTTAATCGCATTAAAAATCTGGGACCATCACCGCTTAAGGCACAATTACAGGAAGTAGGGGCGGAGGCATAAAAATGGCAGAAGGAGAAAAGGTTAAAATATTAACATCATGGCTTTCAGGATGTTCTGGCTGTCACTTATCCATTGCAGATATACACGAAGCAATTATTGATGTAATGGAACTTGCAGAATTTGAACACAGCCCAGTTTTGATGGATGTTAAATACGATGAAATTCCAGAAGTAAACGTTGCTATCGTTGAAGGTGGAATCAGAAACGATGAAAACCTTGAAATGGCACACAAAATCAGAGAAAAAGCAGATATCGTTATAGCATATGGTACATGTGCTGTTTACGGTGGAATCCCTGGACTTGGAAACTTATTTACTAATGAAGAACTTTTAAATGAAGCTTATTTAGTCTGTCCAAGTAACATAAACCCGGAAAATGTGCTTCCATCTGAAGAAGTACCAGTATTTGAAAGCAGAGTAAGGCCACTTGGTGAAGTTATAGATGTGGATTTAAATATCCCTGGATGCCCGCCAAGATCTGATGTTACTGCAGAGGCAATCATGGCTTTGCTTACAGGTAAACCTGTTGAAATACCAAACACAAACCTGTGTGAAGTTTGTCCAAGAGAAAAGCCGCCAGAAGGAATGGCAATGGACGAAATTAAAAGACAGTTTGAATTAGGTAAACCAGAAGAAGACGTATGCCTGATAACTCAGGGACTGGTATGCATGGGACCTGCAACAATTTCACTTTGTGGAGCAGAATGTCCAAGTGTCGCTGTTCCCTGCAGAGGTTGCTACGGACCAACTACCAGGGTAGAAGACCAGGGTGCTAAGATGATAAGTGCAATTGGATCTGACTACGGTGTAGAAGAAGATAAAACCGTTGACCCAGAAAAAGTTGCAGAACAATTAGACGATGTGGTAGGTACTTTCTACACATTCACACTTCCTGCTTCATTAGTACCTATGAAAGTAAGGAAAATGGAGGGAAAATAAATGGTTAAATTAACACTTGAACCTGTAACAAGAATTGAAGGTCATGCTAAAATCACCGTTCAACTTGACGACGCTGGAAACGTGGAAGATACAAAACTTCACGTTATGGAATTCCGTGGATTTGAAAAATTCCTACAGGGAAGACAAATTGAAGACGTGCCAAGAATAGTACCAAGAATATGTGGTATCTGTGATGTACAGCACCACCTTGCAGCTACAAAAGCTGTTGACGGTATTTTTGGCTTTGCTCAAGAAGATGTTCTCCCTGCAGCTTACAAGATGAGAGAATTAATGAACTGGGGTTCATACATGCACTCCCACGCACTTCACTTCTATTTCCTGGCTGCACCTGACTTTATAGCTGGCAAAGACAGAAAAACAAGAAACGTCTTCCAGATCATTAAAGACGCCCCAGAATTAGCTTTACAGGCAATAGAACTCAGAAAAAACGCTCTTTCAGTAGTAAAAGCCATTGGTGGAAGGCCAATTCACCCAATATCAAACTTACCTGGTGGAATATCCACAGAACTTGATGATGAGACTCAAAAAGACCTTCTTGCAAAAGCACAAAGGAACATTGAATTAGCAGAAGCTACACTTCAAGCAGCAATTCCAATCTTTGAAGAAAACCTGGATCTTGTAAAAGAACTGGGTTACGTTGAAACATATCACACTGGTCTTGTAAAAGACGGGGTATGGGATGTATACGACGGAAATGTTAGAATGAAAGATGTTCAGGGTAACCACTATGCAGAATTTGCACCTGGCGACTACCTTGACTACATTGCAGAAAAAACCAAACCATATTCTTACCTGAAGTTCCCTTATATTAAGGAATTAGGTTACCCTGATGGTATTTACAGGGTCTCTCCACTTTCAAGGTTAAATGTAGTTGACAAAATGCCAGCTGCTGCAAGTAAAGCACAGGACTACCTCAACGAATTTAAAAACAAATTTGGTTACGCACATGAACCATTACTCTACCACTGGGCAAGACTTATAGAACTTTTAGCATGTGCAGAATGTGCTGCTGACACCTTAGAACAGGATTTATCTGGTCAGAAATGGCAAGATTCACTGGAAAAGACCGCTGGTGAAGGTGTAGGAATTGTAGAAGCACCAAGGGGAACATTAACTCACCACTATGCTACTGACGAAGATGGACTTGTAAGTAAAGCAAACATAGTAGTTGCAACAATCCAGAACAACCCTTCCATGGAAATGGGTATTCAGAAAGTTGCTCGTGACTACATAAAACCAGGTGTGGAAGTGGATGACAGTGTTTTCAACCTGATGGAGATGGTAATAAGAGCATACGACCCATGCCTATCATGTGCAACCCATGAAATTGACAGTCAAATGAAACTTGCAACCATTGAAGTTTTCGACAGCCAAGGAAACCTTATCAATAAAATTTAAACCATTTAACAGGTGATAATAAAATGATAGTAGTAAACAAAGAAGGCTGCATCAGATGCGGAGCTTGTGAGGGCGTATGTCCAACAGAAGCAATTGCAGTAACTCCTGAAGATGTGATTTACTGTGATATGTGTGCTGGTGAACCAGAACCAAAATGTGTGGTAACCTGTCCAACAGGTGCTTTAAAAGCAGAAGAAATGATGCTGGGCGACTCGGGCAATGCTCAAACTCGTATAGTGTTCAACCCTTCAGCGTGTAATGAATGTGGAGAATGTGTAGCTGTCTGTCCTCCAAATGTCTTAAAACTTGAAGAGGGAAAAGTCCAGAAAATTCCTTTACATGGATTCTGTGTAATGTGCCAGAAATGTGTTGATATCTGTCCAGTTGATGTAATAGGAGTAGAAGGTATTAAGGAGCCTAAAGTCATTGAAAAGGATATCACAGGACCTATAGCCATTATAGATTGTGTTGGTTGTGGAATGTGTGTCCCTGAATGTCCTGTAGATGCCATAACTCTTCCAGAATTAGGAGAATCTATTGAAATAGATGAGGATGCATGTATAAAATGTGGTATATGTGCTCAAACTTGCCCATGGAATGCAGTTTACATATCTGGTAAAGAGCCAGTCAAAAGAAGTAAAGAGATATTAGCATTTGATCTGGACAAGGAAACATGTATTGGATGTAATTTATGTGTTGAAGCGTGTCCAGGAGACTTTATTAAAGCCAGACCAGCAGATCTTTCAGTAGAACTTCCAAATATCTGTACAGCCTGTGGTTTGTGTGAGAAAGTTTGTCCTGTGGATGCTATAAATCTTGAAGTTGAATTAGGATCTGCCAAACCTGTCAGTGAAGAAGGACTTGTATACGACCCTGAAAAGTGTGATTTTATCGGTGCCTGTGCCCAGATATGTCCTAATGAAGCCATACGTGTGGTTACAAAAACTGGTATGAAACTGCCGGATCAAGAAGAGGTAGACGAAGGTCCATCCTTTGCAATGTGCACCCGATGTGGAGCATGTGCATCTATATGTCCTACTGGAGCCCTTAAAGTATCAGAGATGGACAAGGTCGTTGATGGTCAGGTTGCAAAAAGAGAAAGAATAGAGTTTAGTCCAGCATTATGTAATAAATGTGGGGAATGTATTGAAGTATGTCCTTACGATATGCTGAAACTCACCGAAGACAAGGTCCCGCTTAAAGGGTTCTGTATCCTTTGTGATCAGTGCATATCTGCCTGTCCAATGAATGCATTGTCTTTAAAATAGGTAAACACTGGTGGTTTATTCTACAAGCCCTCGAAAATCCATGCCCCTGAAATTCGTAGAATTTCCGAGGGGCCCCAAACACCATGTGTTTGGGGCTGCACAAAACCACCAAAAATCCACGATTTTTGTAAGATAGAAAATGCAAGGCATTTTCTATATTTTCAATTTCATGGCCCGAAAAATCTACGATTTTAAACGGCTATTTTATTTTATTTATTTGATATTTTAATCTATTTTTTACAGGTTTTTTAGTGTTTATTAAATTAGACATCTTATAAAGCTATTTAAGGCCAATTTAATGTTTCATTTTTAATATTCGAAATATTTTATCCTTGATCAACCGATTAACCATGTATAAAATTTTAAATATCTTGAAATTTATATTTAAATATAAATCAGTTTCAAAATCATGCACGAGGTGTTTTATGTTCATTGCTACACTGGTTGGAATATTTAAATTAGAAGAATTACCTCAAGAATACGCCCCTTTTGTAAGATACAAGGCCTCTCTTGAAGATAGAGACATTGATGAAAACGAAAAAATTGCAATTTTAAATATAAAGGGTACACAAAGCTATCATGCCCTATTACTGAGCTCTTATCAGAATATTACAGAAATAGAAAACGAATTAAAAGAAGCCCATGCAAAACTTAATTATAACACGAAAAAAATTCTGGAAGGACATTTATGAAGGATTTACCAGTAGAACAAACATGGCTGGTCCTTGTAGATCTTTTAACCGACCTTAGAAAAAAGGAAAAGCAGATTCCAGATGAAGTAACCAGAAATCTTAGACTGGCAAAAAGCACTATAAACTTCTATAAATCTGATCCCACTAATCCTGAAATGATGAGGGAACTTAAAAGAATTAATGACTTTTTAAACTCAAGTCAGGACACTCTTATTGACATTGCTGAGGAAGTTAATATCGAATACAGGGATGAATGGCTACAAAAACTGATGAGAGCATCAAGAGGAGAAAAAGTGGTTGAAAAACAGGATATTTCTCCCAGATTCGTGGTTGGTGCACCTGCAGGTTTTTCAATGGTTAGAGTTACTTTTAAAGAGCCACTATCTGAAGAAAGGTTGAATGACATTGCAGAAACCCACGGAGTTATAATTGAATTTGAAGAAGATGACGTGGTTGCAATTTATGGGGATAAAGACAATGTAAAAAAGAGTTTAAAGGAAATAGCTTCATTTTTCAAGGAATGATTATTCATTAAAATGCTTTTTTATAAGATCATGGAGATTAGAGATGAAAATTCTTGTAATGGGAGATATACATGGACAATGCCCGAACATATTCAATTATCTTCAAAAAAATAAAGTAGACCTCATAATATTAACTGGTGACATAACTCATTTTGGGCCTGAAAAATTAGGAGAAGAGATATTAAAGGAGATATGCATCTTTGAAACCCTAACTCTGACCATTCCAGGTAACTGTGACCAGACATATATTTACGGCGAAATAGAAAATTCTAATGCCATCAACATCCACAATAAATCACTGATAATAAAAAATATAGGTATATGTGGATTCGGAGGTTCGAATCCAACTCCTTTTAACACCCCTCTTGAATTTGCTGAAATACAGATATACAGTCAGCTTGAAAAATTGATGAGCGAAATAGAAAATCAGGAGATAAGGATACTTGTTACCCATGCACCACCCTGGAACACCAGAGCTGATATTTTATCTTCAGGCCATCATGCTGGAAGTGAAAGCATCAGAAAAATAATAGAAGAATATCAACCAACATTAAATGTATGCGGCCATATACATGAATCAAAGGCAATTGACAAAATAGGGGATACTATTATCATAAATCCGGGAGAATCTTCGAAAGGGTTTGCCAGTATCATAGAAATAGAAAACAGAAATGGAAATGTGAAGATATTTCCAGAACTTATACATGTTTAAAACGCGTGATCAGCAGATTCAAAAATATAATTTAAATTCTTTTTATCTAAAAAATAGTATAAGTATTTAAGGCAATAATCCTAAAAGATAGAAATGTAACTCTTACGTTATGCGTGCTGTTATTTAACCTAAATGGGCAGGTATAATCTAAAATTTAAATTATATGATAAAACTTCCTCTAAAAATATAAAATAAAACAATTATCATTCTGTTTGGGGTGTAAAATTGAAAATGATAATGGTAGAAGGTAAAGTTAGCGGAAAAAAGTACACAGAACCATTTTCTAAAGGAGTTCTTGCAAGATCTTTAACTCGTGCAGAAATGGATCCAAACAAGGCATATACTTTTGCATCTCAAATAGAATCTTATTTAAGAAAAGAAGGTATTGAAATCATTAGTCTGGATGATTTGATTGATATTGTCCGTGCAAAGCTAAAAAGAGAGAACTGGGAAATTGCTGAAAAGTATGGTATGTGGAGAAGGATCCGTAAATGTAGAGAACCTCTGATAATACTTATTGGGGGAGCTTCTGGAGTTGGAACGTCATCAATTGCTTTTGAAGTAGCAAACCGACTTGGAATACGGAACATGACCAGCACGGATATAATAAGAGAAGTTATGCGTAAAATGGTATCAAAAGAACTTCTACCAACCATATTTGAATCAAGCTACACTGCATATAAATCTTTAAGAATCCCCCCTCCACCTGAACTTGATGAAGTGCTCATAGGATTTAGAGACCATGTTGATACAGTCAGCGTGGGTGTGGAAGCAGTGATTGAAAGAGCTTTAAAAGAAGGGGTCAGCATTGTAATCGAAGGCGTCCATATAGTGCCTGGCTTTATTAATGAAGGCCTTGTAAATAAACATAATGTTGCAATGTTCATTTTAACTTTGTCTGATGAAGAAGTCCATAAAGGAAGATTTTATTCAAGATGCAGGCAGCTATGGGCACGAAGACCTCTTCAAAGATATATGAATTACTTTGGAGCCATTCGAAGAACACACAAATACTTTAAAAGCCAGGCTAAAAAGTATGATATACCCACCATTGAAAACATAGACGTTACCACAACAATTGATTGTATAATAGGAAATCTTACCAAGACTTATGGAAGTGAAGAAGATGTTAGAGAAGCACAAAGTTAAAGAAGTGATGAGTAAAGACGTTATAACAGTTTCTCCAGAAGAAGATGTTGTCTTTGCATTTGAAAAATTGATGAAATACAAAGTAAGTTCTCTTCCTGTTGTCGATGATTATGGGAAACTTGTAGGTATCGTAACAGCTACAGATCTGGGGCATAACCTTATTCTTGATAAATATGAGCTTGGAACAACAGTTTCAGAGGTAATGGTTACAAATGTAGGGTGTATAGGGCCAGAAGATAGTCTTCAAACCGCTGTTAAAAAAATGAAAGAATACGGTGCTGGTGAAGAAATAGTGAATCAGCTGGTTGTGGTTGATGACCATAAAATAAAAGGAATTATCTCAGATGGAGATATTATAAAAGCATTGATAAGTTAATCCAGTTAGAATTCCAGAAATTATTGCGCATGCTGGAAATGTAAAAACCCATGATGAAAGAATTTGTTTTACAACATCGCCACCAACATCACTGGTTCTTCTTGCAAGGCCAACTCCAATTACAGAGCCAACAAGCGTCTGAGTTGGAGATATAGGCATTCCTAAAAATGCAAAAGTTAAAATAACTGATGCTGCAGATATCTGGGCTGAAACTCCCCTTGTAGGAACTAAATTAGTTATTCTTTTTCCAACAGTTCCAACAATTCTATTTCCAGCAATCAGTATGCCGGTAACAAGTCCAAAAGTGCCTAAAAGTTTTATATCTGTACCTGTACCGATTCCCATGACTGCAATCATCACCCCTGTTGCAGCAGCAATATCTATAGCACCTATACCTAAAGCAGCGAAACAGGAACTTAGAATCTGTATATAAGAAAAAATCTTTTCAATCCTACCACTAACAGCGATATTTTGGACTTTTTCAAGTATAAGACTCCTCAAAGAATAATAAAATATGAATCCAATTAAAGCACCTAATAGTGGTGATGAAACCCAGCTTAAACCTATAACCAGTAAAGAATTCCACTTAATATTATTTAAACCTGCATAAACGAGTCCATATCCAAATATGGCTCCAACTATGGAATGGCTTCCAGAAACTGGTGTTTTTCTTAAAATAGAAATACTCACCCATAATCCTGCCGTTAAGGTTGTTATTACTGCTCCTATGGGTGTTATAAAGTAAATATCAACTATTCCTCCAGATATGGTTTTAATAACATTACTGCTTAAAAATATTGCACCCAGGAACATAAATAAAGCTCCAACAATGAGAGCCTGCCTCATTTTAATAACACCACTTCCTACAGCAGTTCCCATTGAATTTCCAATATCATTAGCTCCAATGTTACTTGCAAGATAAACGCCGGTTAGAACTCCAATTATCAGTAACCATTCCATGCATATCTTATGAATTCTGTTTAATTTAAAATTAAGGAATAAAAGAATTTAAAACTTAGATAAATAGCCCGAAATAATTGGAAAAAAAATTTGATCAAAAGGTTCAAATACTATAATATCAATATCTATTATGGGCTAGACTGGAGGGTCAGGGGTCCTCTGTAAGCGCAAAACCCCTATACGGCGTGGTTGAAGTTCAGGAGGCGGCAAACCAAATGAATACTGGCCCAGAATTTCAACGTAGAAACCTCGTCCCGCAGGATCAGTGGTGGCAGAATTTCGGTTGTAGGACCGAAATTAACTGTCTTAACCAGGGGAACGGGTCAGGTCTGGAAAGAAGCAGCTCTACTTTGGACAGCTGATGCTTGTGGAGCAACGGGGCGGAGTTGAGGTTCTGGATTACCAGTGTTCAGGAGGTTTGTCCACTCCTGGACAGGCCCATTTTCATAAAACCAAATTAATATAGAAACAAAACCAAAACTATTATAAGTAATTAAAAACAATCATCCTTTTTACCCAACAATTTTTAAATCTATCTGCCGGGGTGGCCCAGTCTGGTACGGCGTGGGACTGCTAATCCCATGATCCTTTGGATCACGCGGGTTCAAATCCCGTCCCCGGCGCTCAAAAATTCAAAGTTTTTGTATGTTTCCCTAAGAACCTATTTTTTTACTTCCATACTTCCTTACATGCTCCCATGCATTTTTATATTTTTCGGGTGTTCTATCTTTTTTATATAGGGATACATCTTTCCTATCAAAAACCTTTCTATCTTCTCCAACCGGACAAACCTTTATACAAATGCCACAGGGAGATCTGTATTCTTCTCGAAGCTTTTTACTCCTTTTTGCACAAAGTATTTTATCTATTGGTAATGGGAATTCTTCTTTTATTGCCCCGACAGGACATTCTTTTACGCATAAAAGGCATTTTGTACACAAATCTATGGGTTTAACTGGATCTCCATCTATCTCAGCTTGTGTAAATATTGATGTAAATCTAACTCTTGACCCATATTCTGGAGTTAAAAGCACATTATTCTGGCCGAAAGAGCCCAAACCTGCAAGATATGCTGCATGCTTGTGTGAAAAGAATGCACATGGTTTTTCAAGCAGTACATCTATATCACCATAACAGTCCCTTGGAACATAAATTGAAGGATAACCTTTTTCAGTTAAAAAATTTGAAATTCCATATGCCTTTAAGTCAAGTGCATTATTTACAGTCTCATACAGCTTATGGTAATATATTGAAGGCGCAGTTTCTACTATTGGAAGCTGTACCGGAAGCCCTATTACAATAACTGTTTTTGCTTCTGGATAAATTGACTGTGGCCAGAATTCTTCAGGTATCCATTCATTAAATTTATTTGGAAGCTCTTCTGGAGGATTTTCCCATCTACTAACTGGAGCAAAACCCAACATCTTAATTCCAAGTTCTTCACATTGTTTAATAATTTCTTTTTTAAGATTTTTAGATTTCATACATAGTTAAAGTATAAGGTTTAAAAACTTCAAAAGATATGTTTAATAACTCTGGAGATAAGCGTGGAATATTTTTTTATTCATTTAACTTTATAAAAATACTGTGTTTATCCAGGTCAAGTTCAACTATCTTTCCTTCCAGTTTTTTTTCCTGACCTAATATATCTATGAGATTTATTTTTTCTCCATCTATTTTAATATGTAAGATATCTTCCATGATGGTATCACCATCTGTTGAATAAACTGTTGATTCACACACTTTATCACTTCTTTATTTATGATTTTTACAAAATAAAATAAAAGGAGCCGTCGAAAATCAGAGATTTCAGGGGCATGTAAATCGAATAATCGAATGCCCCAAAATCCAAGCTCTCAATTTTCGAATGAATTTTTATTCTCCGCCGGTTATTTTGTCTAATTCTTCAATTTCCTCAAGTGAACATTTTTCGAGGGCTGGGTCCACACAGATCTGGTGCACATCTACAGTCAGATCTTCAGGACTGTATCCCATTGCAAGACCCAAAAACTGAGCAAGATGGAAAACAGGTATGTTAAATTCATCTCCCCACTTGCTTTTGATTTCTGTTTGACCCACATCAAACTGCAGGTGGCAGAAAGGACACACATTTACAATAACATCTACGCCAGCGTCTGTCATGTTGGTTAGCTTTTCTTTTGTGAAGTCTAAAGCATTTTCTAAGTCTCTTGAACGTACTCCCCCACCAGCACCACAGCACATCATTTTATCTCTGTAATTTACAGATTTTGCACCGGTTGCCTCAACAATTTCATCTAAAATTGTTGGTTTTTCTGCATTATCGATTTGGATATCTTTTGTTGGTCTTAAGAAGTGGCATCCATAGTGAACACCGACATTAAGGTCGTCCAGAGGTGTGGTTACAGCTTCAGATATTTTATCAAGACCTACTTCGTTGTACAGTACTTCTGCAAAGTGTCTTACATTAACATTACCTTTATACTCTCTGCTTACTTCAGATAGAACTTCGTTTATTTTTGCCTTAGATTCTTCATCACCATGTAATTCATGGTTAGTTTCAAATAATGTGCCGAAACATCCGTTACATTCGGTCATTATGTCCATTCCCATATCTTCTGCAATGGTGATGTTTCTTGCTGCTATCGAAAGCCAGCTGGTCTTATCGAATGATCCAAACACACCAGGTGCAGGGCAGCAGGAAGCTCCTTCCATATCATGAAGAGTTATACCAAACTTTTCAAACATTACTCTTGTTGCCTTTTCAATTCCCGGGTATCTGTTGTTCATTATACATCCTAAAAAATATGCAAGATCCATTTTATTTCCTCCTTATTCTAATTCTCCGGTTTCCCAGTTGTATCCAATTAAACTGTCAAATCCTGTTTTCTTGAGTATATTCTGTACCTCTTCCAGTGCTTCAGGGAATTCATGGGTGGTTGGTGGCAATTCTCCCAATCCTACTCTTTTTCTAAGTTCCATTGTAGCATCATTAATGGGTACACCATGTCCGGTTTTTAATACAAATGAGCCCACCATTTTGTGTGCCGGCGCCATTTTTCCTGCCCTGGATTGCATGTTTCTTATTGCTTTAACTACATCCACAATTTCAACACCTCTCGGGCATCTTTCCTGACATGTGTAGCATGTAACACATTCCCAGATGGTTTCATCGTTTAAAACTTCCTCTTTAAGTCCATAATTTGCCTTTCTTATGATACTTCTTATTCTGTATGGGGTTCTTTTTCCAGATGGACATGATCCAGTACATGTCCCGCACTGGTAGCATAAAGCTATTGTTTCCACACCAGCGTCAATGATGCTTTGTTGAAATGTTGGATCTATTTTTTCAGCAACTACTAAATTTTCATCTTTATTGAGTAAAGTCATATTTACACTTCCTTTGGGTTTGGGGTTTTCTTTTTTGGCTTCTTCAATAACTTCTGTTTCAGGTTCTACTTTTTCAGTTTCTTCTTGAACTTCAGGGGTTTTTGTTTCTTCTCTCTTTTTTTCTACGGTAGCTACAGCTTTAACTTTTTCTACTGCAGGGACGGTTTCTTGTTTTGTTTCTGATTCACTGGTTTTTGGTGATTCTGTACTTTCTGTTTCAGTGTTTTTATCCTTTTTTGCCTCTTCCCCAGTTAAAAAATCTTTCAAACGTTTTAGTACATTCATTCTTTTTCACGCCCGTGAATACAGGGTTTATGTGAAAACTTGTAATTTTCATACATAGGTTGATGATCTCAATATATATACATTACGAAAATTTTGCTAACTGTAACCTTTTTGATGACACATTCTAAATTTTGGAAAAATGTAGAATAAGATAATATTTAAAAACTCCAAAATTCAAGGAAAAATCAGTATGAATGAAAAATTAAAAAGCTGGAGTGAAATAAAGGAGGAAAAAGGCTTTTATGCATACATACCCTCTGGAATTACTTCAATACGGATTATATTAACGCCTTTGTTTTTATATACACTACTTAATGATTTAAACTTGTTTACAATCCCATTATTTCTATTTCTATGTTTAACCGATTTTATAGATGGTTATTTTGCAAGAAAACTGAATATTTCATCATCTTTCGGAGCATATTTTGATACAACTGCTGATTTTATCCTGATTTTAACTGCTTTTACAGCTTTTGTTATAAAAGGAATTTATCCTTACTGGATATTGTTTTTGATAATATTCATGTTTTTACAGTTTATTTTAACTTCAAAGATTAAAATATTGGTTTATGATCATGTAGGTAAATATTTTGGAAGCATCCTGTTTGGAGGGGCTTTAATTACTTTATTATTTGATAATATATCGTTATATGGTTATATACTCACTCTTATTGTCCTGACTTCAACTGTATCATTGGTAAGTCGTTATATAAGTTTATCCCTCTTTGGGAAAATAAAAAATTAAATAAAGTTTTAAAACATTTTAAAAAGAAAATAATAAGCTGGAAAATTAAATAAACTTTTGAGAATTTTTATTACCCTTTTGTTCTGTGATGCTTTAATGTCTTTTGAGAGTTGAAATCCTGATGAAATCGTTTAAAATTATTACAGAAAATGTTATATTGTCATGTTTTAACCTTATATAACATCATTTCTCTTATTCTACATCTTGGAAGGTTATATAACTCTTTTTTAAATAATTTTAAATTTCTATAATATTTTATAGAATTATTTATATGCTAAAAAATAATTAATTATAGTATAGAAAATTATATTATAGAATTTCTATGACTACTATTTTTATAGATTGCCATTGTACAAATTGAAGGCGGATTAGAAATGATGGATTTAGCTCAAATGAATAAGAAAAAAATTAGAGCTGAACCTGAAATATCTGAAGAGTTCCAGAAAAAGCTTAATAAGATAAGAAAAGGTAAAGCTACTGAATATGATAGTGTTGAAGCCATGTTAGAAGACCTTGGACTAAAATCCTAATATCACTACTTTTTTTTTTATATGACTTATTCTATTAAATTATCTGAAGAAGCTGAAGCTAGACTTAGAAAGTTTAGTAAAAATGATAAGGGCACTAAAAGAGGAATAGAAGCTAAATTTATAACTATCGTGGAGAACCCGTATCATTTTAAGGTTCTTAGTGGAGAACTGCACGATGCTAGGTCAGCTCCTGTAGGTAGTTATAGGATTATTTATGATATTTTAGAGGATGAGAAGAAAGTTTTTATTTTATATTTTGGTCATCGCAATGATATTTATAAGGATAGAAAGCTGTTTAAGGCTTTTATGAATAGTCCTAAGAGATATTACTGATTTTAATTCTTATTTCAACAGCGTTTGCAGTTTTTTGTATAAAAGGATAGAAATTAAAAAAGTAAATAGACTTTTATCATATGAAGTAAATACTCTTATTAATAATTGTGATTTTTATGATAGAAATAACACTACACGACGGCCCTGCAAGATTTGGAAAATGTAATGAACTCATAACCCCTAATATTTTACCTTCCTCTTTTGATCTAAAAATGATACGGGATGAACCCATGCCCTATGATGTTCCAGAGGAGCTTGCAAAGTGGTCAGTAAATAGAACAATTGAATTTGCAAAAAATAGCAGTGTTGAAGGTATGGTAGTTATTCATGGAGGAAAATACGTGGATTTACGGGTGAAATGCGCCCAAAAGCTGGATGATCTTGGATTTAATTCATTTTTAATAGCTAATTCTAAGGAACTTTTAAGGAATCCTCGAGATCTTGTAAATATCATGGTAAATATAAGAAAAACAGTTAATCCTAATGCAGCACTTTATTTTCCATTTGCAGACTTAAATTTTCTTCCTTTACTTTCTTACATGGGTGTGGACTTCTTTGGGGGATTTCAAGCAGAATATTATGCTTATCTGGGCATCATGCTAACTCCAAATTCTAAATATGACCTTAAAAACTATCATATATATGATTTAAGCCTACCCAGGCTAAAAGAATATAATAAAAACAGTATGGACTTTGCAGTTAGAGAGATACAGGAAAATATCAAAAATGGAACCCTGCGTAATTTAGTAGAAGCACGCTGTTGCACATCTCCAGAAGCAATGTCAGCACTAAGACTGCTTGATAAAAATTATTCTGAATTTTTAGATGATTTCACACCTTTATATTGATTTAAGACTTTAAATATCAGAGCTAACTTCGGCTGTTTCTTCAATTTTTATTTTATTTTTTTTATCTATTTGGTCTAATCTAAAAATTATGGCTTCTTCTTCGAAGGCTCCCGGGTCTTTTTCTATACATTCTTTAACTTTTGCCTGGATTTGACCTGCGTCTTCTGTGTCAATTATGCTAACGATTTCCATTTGCTGCTGAAATCTTTCAATACCTTCATCTGGAATGTTTTCAATGAATGGTATGGCGCCTGTAGCGTCTACGATTTTTCTTTTCTCATCCACACCATTTGCATGTAATGCTTCAATGCTCTGCCCTGTGATGTGTCCCTGCACCTCTGAACCGCATAAGATTAAAAATCTTATGTTAGGGTTGGAAATAAGATTTGCAAGCATTTTTTCAATTCCAAGATTTTCTGTTTTACATGGGCCAGCTATTGCAGCGCCAGCGTCCACTGGGATGCTTTCAATGTGGGATGCGAGTGTTGTTGCTGCTACCGGACTTTCAGGGTCACCTACTATATAATCTCCATTTATTACAGGCCATCCTTCGGCAGGTTATTTCTTTTCAGCCAACTAAAACACCTCCTTTTGTAATAAGAAGACTTGGACAGCTCTAATTTAAAACTATGAAAAAAAAATAATTATCCTCGCTGTATTATATGTCTATTATTTGGAATTCATCCCTAAAATAGTTTATCATGATTCACTGATTATCTAAATTTTGAAAACATTACTTTGAAAACAGGAAGTATTGGTGAATTTATGATCATTTCTTAATTGAAATAACAACATAGTGGTGAGTACCAACCTCTTCGACCTTTTTTACAGTAAAACCATAATTTTGCATTATTTTTTTAACATCCTCTGGTGCTATTTTAACTGATAACGGAGGACCACATTTAGACTCTTCTTTTTTAAATTCAACAACAGCAAAGACACCATTTGATTTAATTACTCTTTGGATTTCACCCATTACAGTCTCAACTTCATCATTTTCAACAAAACCATGTAAAACGTTTCCCATATAAAGTACATCAATAGATTCATCTGCTACTGGTATTTTTTCACTGATATCTGCAATAACAGGAGTTATATTTTTTATATCTTTGCTTTTTATTTCATTTTTAAGAATTTCCATGGAGTCTTCATAAATATCTACAGCATATACTGTTCCATTTTCTCCAACTATTGATGAAGCAGCAAGAGACATGTAACCATCACCAGAACCAGCATCTAATAATACATCCCCTTCTTTAAGTTCTATTGTACTTAATACCCTTGAAGAATCCAGTATTTCCCTACTTGAACGGCCGTGATGGAAATGTTTTCCTGATTTTTCCATTTTATCACCTTTTAAAGATATATCATCAAATAAGATTTAATAATATAATTTCTATCCGTTAGTTAATAAAGATTTCATAGTATTGGAAAGAAAATTTTAGACTAATAAAATTAACAAAAACTAATTAAATAGGAATTCTCTAAAATTATTATAAACATAATAATGTTTATTACGAAATAAAAGGCTCCATTTTCTACTAAAACAGATAATTTTGCAAATAAAATAACTATAAATGCAACTGAAACTACTAATTTAAATAAAGTTTCAATTATAGAAATCTATTTAAGTCAATTGAGAACTTTATGCAAAATCTTTAAAAGGGGGTATATTATGAAAATAGGAATTATTGTTTATTCCCAAACCAACAATACATATTCTGTTGCCGAAAAGCTTCAGGAGAAGCTTGCAGTTGCTGGAAATGAAGTGAATATCGAAAAGGTAATACCTGTAGGTGAAGTACACCCTGGATCGAAAAATATCGAGTTTGAAAACAAGCCTGATGTAAATGAATATGATGCGTTGATTTTTGGCTCACCAGTACAAGGATTTTCCCTTGCACCGGCAATGAAAGCATATATGGAGCAGATGGCACCGCTTCAAGATAAACGGATTGCGTGTTTTGTTACCAAGAAATTACCCTTTAACTGGACTGGTGGAACCCGTGCAATTGGACAGATGAAAAAAATCTGCCAGGCTAAAGGTGGAATAGTCTACGGAACTGGCATTGTGGTCTGGAACAAACAGCGTGATGAAAAGATTGCTGAAATGGTTGAAGAATTCAGTAATTTATTTTGACGGCTGCATTATGGCTAATTTACAAATTAAAAGAATAATAACAACATTTGACTCTTATAGAACGGGTGAATTGCATGAAACAGGCTAATAACTGGAACATATCTCCAGAATCTATCAGAATGCCTCTAATTATGTTAACTGTTTTTGTGGCAATTGCAATTATTTCCTGGAAGTTATCAGACAACTCTTACATGCTCTTTAATTTTTTATGTATTGGATCAGCAGTTTCTATGGGTATTTTTTTAAATCAAGCATTGCCAAGGAAACATATACTGTGGGGGCGTCGAATAACTCTATTTTTAGTTGGAACATACCTCCTGGTTATTGTAGGATCATGGAATAGTGAAAATATACAAATAGAAGCATTTTTCGCATCCATATTAACCGGGGCATTGATAGGGGCGGCTTTTATTCATATTGCAGTTGCAAAAATTGCAGGACCCATGGTATTCAATCGTGGATGGTGTGGATGGGCCTGCTGGACAGTCATGATACTGGATCTGCTCCCCTGGAAAAGACCTAAAAATGGACGTTTGCCATATTGGGGCGGATTAAGATATGTTATTTTCACCGCATCTTTTATTGTAGCTTACATTTTCATATTTGTACTATCTGGCGATTCAATCATTGCAAATACTACAACAGCGCTTCAATGGTTTATAGCAGGTAATGTAATATATTATGTGGTTGGAACGGCATCAGCAGCATTTTTAAAAGACAACAGGGCTTTTTGCAAATATTTATGCCCTCTTACAGTTCTATTGAAAGCATTTTCACGATTTTCTTTCATGAAAATAGAGGTAGATGATGATGGCTGTGATGAATGTGGAGTATGTGAAAAAATGTGCCCGATGGACATTAAAATTCTTGAATATAAGAAAGCAGGCCAGCGTGTTCTTTCAACCGAATGTATCCTGTGTATCCAGTGTATTAATAGCTGTGCACGAGATTTAATAGACTGTACAGGTAAATTTGATGTGGGAGGTAAGGAATATCTTAAATATAAACAGTGAACTTACATAATTCATGAAAACAGGAAGAGGAAAGATGAGTGAAGATCGTTACCAAAAAGGAATGGAAATGCTTAAAAGAATGAATCCAAAGTCATACGAAGAACTAAAAAATACTTTAAAGGATATTGCTCCAGATTTAGCCCGTTTTGTTGCTGAATTTCCTTATGGAGATGTTTACACACGTCCTGGCCTGGATTTAAAAACAAGGGAGCTTGTAACTATTGCAGCAATCACTGCTCTTGGTACTGCTCCATTACAACTTAAAAGCCATATTAATGGTGCTTTAAATGTGGGCTGCACCCGTGAAGAAATCGTAGAAGTTTTAATCCAGATGGCTGTTTATGCTGGTTTTCCGGCTGCTTTAAACGGAATATACATTGCAAAAGAAGTTTTTGAAAAGTTAGATAAGTAAGTGAGTCTATATAAATGTGACAACTACTTTTCCTTTTTCAGTTTTCTAAAATCGTGGTGCATAAAATAATCTTGAGAATCAATTAAATCCCTGTCTCCAATAATTTTCTCATAATCTCCTTTCTCATTAATTTTTCTGGCTTTAACATTGTCACTAAACATAATATTTAAAATACGTATAATTTGTTTCTTTAATGCCTTGTCTTCAATAGGATAAGTAATTTCAACTCTTTTTTCTGTATTTCGGGTCATTAAATCTCCGCTGGATAAATATAATGAGATATCTTTTCCAGTACCAAAACAAAAAATCCTGGAATGCTCTAAGAACCTGCCTACTACACTAATAACTTCAATATTTTCAGTCTTACCAGGCAGTCCTGGAATTAAACAACAAATACTTCTAATTATTAATTTAATTTTTACTCCAGCGTTGGATGCTTCACTTAACCGGTCAATTAATTCCCTATCAGTTAAAGAATTCATTTTCATGATAATTCTTGCGGGCTGATCATTCTCTGCTTTATCGATTTCTTCATTGATTTTTTCAATTAATTTATTTTTAAATCCGAAAGGAGCAACTAATAAATGTTTATAATTCCCATGCAAATTGGAAATAGACATATTCTTAAAGAATAACATTGCATCTTCTCCAATAGCCTGGTTGTTGGTCATTAAGCTTAAATCTGTGTATAGTTTACTGGTTTTTTCATTGTAATTACCAGTTCCTAATTGAGTAATATATTGAATACCATCTCTCTCTTTTCTGGTGATTAAACAAATTTTAGAATGTACTTTATACTCTTCAAAGCCATACAATATTCTGCAACCAGCTTCTTCTAGTAAAGCAGCATAATGAATATTATTTGCTTCATCAAATCTGGCTCTAAGTTCAATTAAAACTGTAACGTCTTTTCCATTCTCAACTGCTTCTAATAAATATTTTATTACAGAAGAAGACCTGGCCAATCTGTAAATAGTAATCTGAACTGATACAACATTTTTATCGTTAGCTGCCTCCTTTAAAAATTTCAAAAAAGGTTCTATTGAATCATATGGATAAAAAAGTAAAATATCCTTCTTTTTTAACTGAGAAATAATCTTTCCTTTTCTAAACGACTTTGGTATTTTAGGATAATATGGACTAAACGATAATTTATGGAAAATTAATTTATCTACTTTTTGAAGATGATCATATAACTCAAATACATAACTCATTTCTAAAGGAGTATTGGAGATTTGCACCTGGGTTTTCTTGATATTTAATTGATCACATAAAAATTCGGTTAATTGTGCATCAGAATATTTATAAAATTCCAATCTAATTGGTGCTAAACGAGCTCTCTTCTTTAAAATTTTTTTCATATAACCTCGATAATCTTCATCTTCATCAATTTGATCATTAGATAAAGCAATATCTGCATTTCTGGTTACAGAGACTATGGTTTTAAATTTTACTTCATAATTAGAAAAAATTTCATTAGCAAATTTGTAAATTATTTTTTCCATTAAAATAAAACGCTTTTTATCATTTGGAGAATAAACAACTCGGGATAAAGATGCAGGAATCGGAATAAGCCCATATACTGTTTCGCCATCATCTTTCAAAATTAACATGACATTTATGGATTTGTTTACTATATGTGGGAAAGGATGTTGAAAACCAATGATTTGGGGAGATAAAAGTGGAAAAACACAATTAAAGAAATATTTATGAATAAATTTAGCTTCTTTTTTAGTTAAATCCTCAAAATCTAAATCACAAATACCTTCCTCTTTTAAAAGAGGAATAAGAGATTCATACACATTATCTCTACGTCTATATAAAAATTTGGTCCTATCAAAAATGGCATCTAATTGATCCTGTGCATTTAAACCGGTTTTATTATCAACATAGTGTTTATCAATCAAAGATAAATCATATAAACTTCCACATCTAACCCTGTAAAATTCATCTAAATTACTGGTAAAAATAGATACATATTTTAAGCGTTCAAGTAAAGGAACAGAAATATCTTCTGCTTCTTCTAAAACACGTTCATTAAATTTTAACCATGATAATTCACGGTTCTGGGTAAAACTATAATCTATTTCAGACATTTGGGCACCTGTTTAATTTTATTTTCCTTATTATTCGTTAATTATGTTTCCTATCCAAATAAGCAATAATTAATTTCAACAAGCCCTATTCAACAATTTTTTATATAAATAACCTTCTCTAACACTAAATTTACTGATTTGTATTTCTTCACATCCAAAATAAGAATTAATTGACTCCAGTATTAATAAAGCAGGGACCAGAGTATGAATTTTTGATGGTTTAACATGTAATATTCTGTTATAAGTATCTTTATTATTGTGCTTTAATTCATTTTCTAACTGTTTCAGTAATTCAACATCTATTAAATCAGCTTTTTCCTGCTGTAAATTTAAATCCACCAATAATTTTCCAATGGCACGAAGACCTCCACCAATACCACATATGAAAGGAATTTTTTCATTACTAACGCCCGCTTTTTCTAATTCTGAATATATTCTTTCTTTAATCAAATTAGACTCTTTTTTATCGGGTAACATAAGAGATACATAATCATTATACATTTTTAAAGAACCAACCGGAATACTGTAGGTTTTCTTAATTTTTTTACTTTCAAAAAGTACAATTTCAATGCTGCCACCCCCTACATCAATTAAAATCCCATTGTCCTTTTTTAAGGTGGAAACAGATCCACAAAAGCTTAATTCTCCCTCTTCCTCACCAGATAATACATCAATTTCAATTTCAACTTCTTCATTAATAATTTCAATAACATCAGCCCTATTTTCAATATTTCTGAGTGCAGCCGTGGCAAAGAAGCTGTAATTTTCTATTTTTAAAGAATCCAGACTTTTTTTCATTTCTTTAAGAACAGTTACTAATTTCCCAATACCTTTATTGGTTAACTTTCCTTCTTTAATATAAAATACTAAACCTAAATTCTCTTTTTTTGAAAATAAAACCTTTACTACACGGTTTTCACAGCGATAAACGTTTAATTTAACTGTATTTGAACCAATGTCTACGATTCCAAATAACATCCATATAACCTCAAAAACAGGAAAACTTTCATTATGAATATTTTGTATTATAAATATATAAAAAATTTCTCTCATTGAATTAACATGATATGAATGAAAATAATAATTTAAAAACTAAATCATAGATAACGAATTTCACCATCTACTTTTAAAGTAACATGCTACATTCCAAAAACCCTTTTTGCATTTTTTTCTGTTTTTTTATCAACTTTTAGTGGAGACACTGACTTAATTTCTGCAATTTTTTTAACTGTTTCTTCTACAAATGCAGGTTCATTCTTCTTTCCTTTAAATGGAGAGAGATAAGGGCTGTCAGTTTCTGTTAAAATATTTTCTAATGGTGTTTGTTCAACGAGTTTACTGTGATAATCAGAATAACAAATCACCGTCGAATAAGAGATATAATGGTTTTCTTCTATGATTTTATTCATAGTTTCCACATCACCGCCATAGCAGTGGAATATAACGTCTATACCCTTTGAATATTTCATAACTATTTCCAAAGATTTTGATTCAGCATCCCGGGCATGGATTACAAGAGGCATTTCATACTCATTTGCAAGGTCTATAAATGACCTGAAAACATTTACCTGCTTATTTCTTTTTTCAGTATCTTTTACATGGTGAAAATCAAGGCCAGTTTCCCCAAGAGCTACGGCTTTATCAATATTTTCGTTAATTTCTTTAAATGCCTGTTCAATTATTGATGCATCTGCTTTAGAAGCATTTACTGGATGAAATCCAAGCGTTCCCTGCAAAAATCCTTTATATTCGTCCACCAATTTAAGAGTTCGCCTGTTACCGCCCAGAGTAGCTCCTGAATTTATAATTCCACTCAGTTTTTTCTTTGCTCTCTCCATTACTTCTTCTCTATTCTGGTTAAACTCTTTAAAATCAACATGACAGTGTGAATCAATCATAATACTACCTCCGATTCAAAAATAAATTAAAATAAGAAGTATTAAATCCCAAAGCGCCTTTCCCTTTCTTGATAAGACCTTAGTGCCCTTAAAAAGTCTACTTTTCTAAGCTCTGGCCATAAACTATCGCAGAAGTAAAGTTCTGAATATGAAGACTGCCATAAAAGGAAGCCGCTCAGCCTTTCTTCACCGCTTGTCCTTATTATAAGATTTGGGTCCTCTAAACCTGCAGTGTAAAGGTTTTTATTAACCAGATCTTCATTTATATCCTCAAGATTAATTTTTCCTTCTTTAAATTCATTTGATATTTTTTTTATGGCATCAATTATTTCCATACGTCCATCATAGCCAATTGCAATGTTAACAATCCGCTTATCGTATGAAGCAGTCGATTCTTCGGCAACCTTTATGGCTTCCCGAACGTTTTTGGGAAGTAAATCCAGATTACCAACGGCCTTAACCCTCACCTTATTCTTGTGGATCTTAGGATTGTTGGCTATTTCCTCAAAATTTTTCTGGAAAAGCTTCATTAAGCCCTTAACCTCTTCTTGTGGCCTTTTAAAATTCTCGGTAGAAAAGGCATATGCAGTTACTATTTTTATTCCAAATTCTATTGACCAGTCTAAAACTTTTTCAAGGGTGTCTACTCCTCTTTTGTGACCTTCTATAGCTTGCATATTCCCCATTAATTTTGAATAACGCCTGTTGCCGTCCATTATTATAGCGATGTGCTTGGGCATATTTTTTACTTTAAGATTTCTTGATATGTACCATTCATAAATTCTATAAAGTGGTTTCAGTGGTTCCATTTTCACTCCTACTTTTAAGTCTTGCCAGATAGTTTGAAAACTCTAAAGCTCGTTTATATCCTTCTACAGTCTGTGATCTTGAGGTATCAATGAAAATTTCGTCAATTCCAAGTGTTATTGCACCATAACTTTTTCCTGAACCTAAAAAAACAAGCGTTCTAAAGATCAGGTTCCCAGAAATTCCGTCTGGTGCCAGAATGAAGTTTACATTATCTTTTATAGCATCCTCTATTAATATAAAATAATGTTTTACAAAATATTTATCTTTTATGATCTCTGTTAAATTCATAGCTTCTTCGATGGAATCATCAATTTTAGGACTTCTACCAATATCTTGAGGTCTTCCACCAGAAAGAATAGCAATCTTAGGTTCAATTCCAATTTTAAATAAAAAATCAGCGCCTAATTCTATTATTTTTGCTTTATCCTGTAAATTCTCTCCTTCATCAATTCCAACAGGCGCAAAAAGAAATTTGCAATTACATGCCTCTAAAAATGAAGCCCGATGTATCTTATTACTGTATTTTTCTTTTAAAATATTCATTATATTTGAAACACTTAATGAACCTCTTAAAGCAGCGTCTACCTCTTTATTTAGCAGCATGTGAATCAATTCATCTTCAGATTCAGTTAATATAACTTCAAAGTCGACTCTCTTTGAAGCCTCTAAAATATTTCTATTTTGCCCAAGACCTGCCGCTATTTTCATTTTATCCTCTCTTTAATATTTTTTTCTAAATTAATAATATAAATTTTTCAGGTTGCCAGGTGCTGGACGACTCTGTAGAAATGCTTTTAAACTTTGATATATAAACATTTAATGATCGGTATTAAAAAATCAATTACTAAATTTTTAAGGGCTAAATATGATAACTACAGTGGTGGGAAGTTATCCTGCATTACCTGAAGAACCGTCATCAATTTCAAAAAAACTTTCAAACTTTTTTGGGATATATGATAAATATAAACCAGCAATAAAACTTGCAATACGTGACCAGATAGAAGCAGGGATTGATATAATCTCAGATGGGCAGGTAAGATGTGGAATGGTTGAAATTTTTGCTAAAGCTATTCCTGGAATGGCTGTTGAAGATAATACTCCTAAAATTGTGGGAAAAATCATGCCACCTCACAGGTCAATATCTGCTGGAGACCTTAAATATGCAATAAACATTTCTAAAAACATTTCCAAGGAATATGGCTCAAATCAGAGTAAAACAATTGAAAAAGGCGTTAAAGGAGTTAAAGGCATAATTACGGGTCCTTCTACTCTTGTTTTCTCTTCAAGACTTGAAGGATTTTATAGAAAAAAAGAAGACGCAGTTTTTGATATGGCGTATGCTTTAAAAAAGGAAGCTGAATTTTTAGAAAAAGCAGGAGCTATCTATATCCAGGTTGATGAGCCATTTATTTCCACTGGTGTTGTGGATGTTAATGTTGCAAAAAAAGCCGTGGGGATTATAACAGAAGATTTATCTATCCCTAAAGCATTACATGTCTGTGGGGATGTGGCAGATGTCTTCAATGAGATTTTAAAATTTGATGTGGATATAATTGATTGTGAATTTGCAGGTATTCCTCAAAATGTGAATTTGCTTGAAAATTGCAACTTAAAAGGTAAAAAAATAGGATTTGGATGTTTAGATACAAAAACCAATAAAACTGAAACTAAAGAAGAAGTTAAAAACCTTATTAAAAGAGGTATAGAGTTAATAGGTGCTGAAAACATGATTGCAGACCCTGATTGCGGAATGCGAATGCGGTCAAGAGATGCGGCGTTTTCAAAGCTTAAAGTAATGGCTGAGGCAGTGAAAAATCTCTGATTTTTTGCCACAAAACAAAGTTTTTGCATAAAAGGTTTATAATATCATAAAATGAAAATTTAGGGGGCGGCTACCAAAATGGCATTTTTAATTGAAGTCAATGAAATTGCAGATGGCTGGGAAACACTTGTAAGAAAAATAGTGGAAAATGGTAAAGAGATTAAAGATGAAAGAGGATCACTAACTTTAGAGCTCTTAAATACTATTGTTACAATTAAGAATCCTACAGGTTATTTAAAAGATTTAAAATCAATTAGAATTCCTGATGGATGTTTTTGGGCAGGAGAAAGGCTTAAAGAGTACTCTGAACAATTTTTAAGTAAAGATAAACAGGGTTTTGTTTATACTTATGGTAACCGGCTCAGAAAACATTTTAAGGATATTGATCAGATTCAAGAGGCAGTTGAAAGACTTAAAAACTGTGAGGAATCAAGGAGAGCTATATCTGTAACATGGGATCCACTAACTGACACTAAAAATGATGAAGTACCCTGCATGATCCTGGTGGATTTTAAAATAAGAGATGGGAAGATTAATACCACAGGATTATGGCGTTCTCATGACATATATCAGGCCTGGTTTCCCAATGCTGTAGGATTAACCCATTTATCCAAATATGTGGCAGACGGATTAAATGTACAAATTGGCACATTAACTATACACAGTATTTCTGCACATATTTATGAGCATTGTTTTGATGAAGCAAGAAGGTTATGATGTTTAAAATGTTGTACAAGTAGAAATTGCAAAGATCATGTGAGTATCCCTTAATTTTGGTCTTATTCAGGGCAATAAACATGTTTTCCTTTATTTTCAAAAACTTCTCCATTTTCAAAAACCACATTTCCACGGACCATGGTCATAACAGGAATTCCTTTCACATTAAACCCTTCAAATGGAGAATATTTTGCCTTTGTTTTGAATTTTTCAGCATTTATTATATCTTCTTTTTTCATGTCAACAACTACAAAGTCTGCATCTCTTCCTATTTCTATTCTGCCCTTGTTTTTAAGATTAAAAAATCTGGCAGGATTTTCACATAAAAGCCGCTTAATTTCACCAAAAGTTATTTTTCCATTATTTATTTGAGTTAAAAGCAAGGGAAGGGTTGTATCAAGGTTTGGAATTCCAGGCGGTGCTTCCCATACATTTCTTTCCTTTTCTTTTAATGTGTGGGGGGCGTGATCTGTTCCAATAATATCAATTTCTTTAAGGTCAAAGATATCCAGTTTGTTCTCATTATCCCTAAGTGGAGGATTTGTTTTCACAAAATTACCGCATTTATCAAAGTAGGAATCATCCAGAAGAAGGTGATGAGGTGTTATCTCTGAAAAAATATCAAAACCAAGAGTTTTAGCATAATTTATTAATTCAAGGGCTTTTTTAGTACTCACATGGCATATGCGAACTTTCTGGTTGTAATAGGAGGCAAGAGCAATAGCTGTAGCTACAGCAACCACTTCTGAAATTGGTGGGCGTGCCTTAGCATATATTCTGGGATTTTCATTCATCAGGCCTTTTTCTATCCGGGTGCAGTGATCTATAATATTTTTATCTTCTGCATGAATGGAAATAATGTGTTTCTGGTTTAATTTAGAAATTTCCTTAAATGTTTCCATTAAAAAGCTGTTATCTGCAAGATCCATGAATATTTTAAAAGAAGCAGGATTAAGCTCGGCTACCTGATCAATATCATCTAAATCTTTTACTCCTGCATGCAGCGCAAAATCAACAATACTCTTTTTTGCAATATCAAGCTTTTCAAGAAACGCTTTTTTAGTGTTTGTTGGAGGTTCTGTATTGGGCATGTCCATTACTGTGGTAAAACCGCCTGCTGCAGCTGCTTTGCTTCCAGTTTTAAAATCTTCTTTATAAGTAAGTCCAGGGTCTCTAAAATGAACGTGTGAGTCAATTAAACCAGGTAAAATTGGGTTTCCTTTGATATCGATTATTTCGCTGCTTTTTGGCGGGATTTTTGTAATGGAGACAATTTTTCCATTATCAATTCCAATGGTGCATTCCAGGTTTTCAGGGACAATTTTACAGTTAGTTAAACATAAATCAATCAATTGAACACCATCTTCAGGTTAAAAGAGTAAAAAGCAGGGGACACCTGTTTTATCTAAAATTCATGTATTTAGGATGGTAAAGTGGGGATACTATTTTTATTTAGATACCAAAGCTTCAAGTTCGTCTTTCGGTATCTTTTTAGCGATATCAAGTTTTGTTGGACATCTTCCAAGTTTAATATCATGTTTTTTTGCAATTTCTTTAAGATCCTTTAGTTTTGCTTTTTTAGCCATTTCTTCGACGTTCATTTTATCCCTCCAATGTTCCAATTTTTACATGTTTAAATATACACTTATAATTTATAAACTATATTAAATGAGATATCAATTTATCCAGCTTTTTTAATCCGATTTTATCAGATTTTTGGCGATAGTATTCAAATAGATCATTTGCCCATAAAATAGCATCATTATTTTTGCTTATTAAACCCCTTGAAGCATCGTATACTCCCTCTTTTGTATATAGTCCTAAAGACAGGTGTTTATCTGTAACTGTAAAAGCTACTTTCACTTCTTCATTTAATATCCATAAATTTATGCTTCCACTGGAATTTAACTTAATAAAATCTTTTAAATTCAGGGGATTGAGGTTTTTGATGGTTTGTTTTAGTACAGCTTCACTCAGTATTAGTTCAACTTTAACTTCTTTATTGTCAAGTATTTGTAGAAATGTTTTTGTAAAATCCGGGTGAAAAATAGTAGAAACACCCTTTATAGTTTTGGATTGGAGTAATATATCTATAAACAGCCCGTGAGCCTTAAAAATGTTAGTCTTCTCTGACTCAATAAACTCTGAATCGCTTAAATTTCCTATATTCATTAATAATTTCTTAGGAATATCATTTATTTCATGATTAAGCCATAAATTCTGGCATTTTTTAAGTACAATCAGTGTTTTAATCATGTCTTCTAATTTTAGGGATAATATATGTCCAATTTCAGATAAGTAGTAATTATCAATGTCTCTTGATACTATCCTTTGTTTTTCAAGCCCATTTATTCCACGTAATATGGTAGAAGACTGAATTCCAGTTAATTTCCTTAGTTGACTGGTTTTTTTAGGCCCATCCATTAAAATGATCATAATTTTTACTCTAATACTGGATATACCAAAAAATTTCAAATCTTCCTTTACTTCTTCATAAAAATTTAAAGTATTATCCCTGGACATGAATTCACCTGAACTGGTTAATAAACCTTTAAAATCTCTAAATATCATTTAAATGAATTATTTTCGCTTTTTTAAAATAATAACAGTATAATTCCTCTCCCCAGCTAATAGCATCTTCATCATAGGATACTAAAGACATTGTGGCATCATAGATGCCGTCATTTAAAAATAAACCCAGATTTAAAAACCTTTCAGTTACAGTTAATGCTATTTTTATATCCTCATCAATGCTTAAAAATTTTAGATTGTTTAATGAAATTGTTTCTTCTAACCTTTCCAGGCCTATACTTTTAATCATGGCATCAAATATTAATGGAGTTAATATAATTTCTGCTTCTGCTTCATTTTGTAAGCCACTGGTATACAGGTCAAATAGAGGATAATAAAATATTGGGGAAACAATCTTAATGTTACTGGATCTGGATAGAATTTCAGCATAATAAGTATGGGGTTTAATAATATCTGTGGGGGTAGATTCCACAATAAAAGAATTGTTAAGATATCCGATTTTTTTAATTAAAAAAGAAGGTATTCCATCTATTAAATGATTCAGCCACATTTTTTCACAATTTTTAACTGCGCTGAAGGACTTAAATAAATTTTCATATTTAACAGCGTATATTCTACCAAGTGATGATAGAAAATACCTTTTTCCTTTTTTAAATATCATATCTTCATTTTCAAGTTTTTTAAGAGCATGGGACAATGAGGGCTTTAGACTTCCCTGGATTTTAAACTCATTTAAACGCTTACCTCTTTCTTTTAAACTTAAAATGATCTTTGTTCGAATACTGGATGTTGTAATAAAGTTTAAATCTTCCTTTACCTCATCATAAACATCCAGGATATCATTCATATTCATTGAAACATCTCTTAAAAGTTTATAAATTTTTATACAATCTTTTTTAAATACTGGTTATGATATGCCGGAAGACCCACAACAATCAATAGATATATTTAATAATATTTAAATAGGTTCTATAATAGTATTATCAAAAGTTTTAGACAGTTCCAGGGTATGAAATCTGAAAGGATTATTATTAGTCAACTGAAGAATTTTCTATTAAATGATCAGGTGTTATATGATAGACTCACACATACATGCAGATACAAGACCTTATGAAGACTTTGAGCTGATGAAAATAGCAGGAATAAAAAAAGCAGTTACATGTGCCCATGATCCATTAAAAATGAGTACTTCAGACGTGATATTTGATCACTGGGACAGAATTTTAAGTAATGATGTTAAAAGAGCCGCAGAAAATGGATTAGAATTATACGCTGCCATTGGGATTCATCCACGAAGCATTTCAGCTGATTTTGAAAGAGCACTTGAAAAGCTACCAGGCTATCTAAAAAATGATGGTGTGGTGGCAGTTGGAGAAATAGGTCTTGAAGTTGCCTCTAAACTGGAAAAAGAAATATTTAAAAGACAGTTAAAGCTTGCTGAAAGTCTTGAAATGAAAGTGGTTGTTCACACACCACGCAGGAACAAAAAGGAAGTTACAGGAGTTATAACTTCAATCATTGAAGAAAATATTGATCCTGAAATGGTTGTAATAGATCATGTGGATAAAAGCATTGTCGATGATGTCATTGAATTTGGGTCAATGCTTGGAATTACAGTACAGCCCCTCAAGATGACTCCAGACGAAGCAGTTTCATTAATCTTAGAGTATGGATTTGAAAAATTTATGTTAAACAGTGACATGAGCTCTTCACCTTCAGATCCGTTATCTGTCCCTAAAACTGTACATAAAATGAGATTAGCAGGATTTGAAGAAAAAGATATTGATAAAGTTTCAAATGAAAATGCGTCAATGTTTTTTGGTATTTAATGAATTGAAAACCTCAAATTTCATCCAGATCAAAATAATGAGGAGTATTTAAAGCCCCTAATTTTCTAACACAGTAAGAAGCAACTAAATTTGCATAATCCAAACATTCTCTAAGTTTTTTTTCTTTTATGTACCCTGCAATAAACCCTGCTGCAAATGAGTCTCCAGCTCCAGTTGTATCCAGTACATTTACTTTTCTGGCAGGCGAGTGAATTACATCATATTCAGTATAAAGACTTGCACCATTTTCACCGCATGTTACAATCACTATTTTAGCCCCCATATCCTGAAGAACATGTGCACCAACTCTAATATCCTCACCAGTTAATATTTTCATCTCTTTTTTGTTTAAAAACAAAATATCGGTTCTTTTAATTATTTTTGCAAGTTTAGTGGTACCAAATGAACATAAAATAGCACCAGGGTTAAAAGAAAAAATATTTGCATGTTTTGAAGCCTCCTTAACAACGCTCTTATACATCTGAGTGACATGGAGGATTTTTGAATCATTTATATAATTAATATCTTCTCTTTCAAGCTTGAATTTTTTATTTGCACCTATAAATGTGTACATGGACCTTTCACCCCCAGGATCAACAGCAATAAACACCATACCTGTTTTGTGGTCTGTTTTTAAGAGTCGCTGAATATCAACCCTCTCATGTTCAAGTTCTCCAAGAGCGACTTCACCAAAATAATCCCTACCAATTCTTGCTATAATGCCCGTATTAACATTTAAACGGGATGTTCCAACTGTAAAATTAGATGCAGACCCTCCAACAGATAAAAGGAGGTTATTTATTTCCACTTCATCATCTGGTGAGGTAAATCGAGGGACTTTTTGTAAAAAATCTATGTTGCATGCTCCAAGCCCTACCACGTCAAAACCAATAAACTCGTCCTCATTTGAAGTTATATCAAAAATTAATCGGGTAAAATCCCTATGAATTTTTTCAACCAGTTTAAAATACCTTCTTTATCTGGTTCAATTGGTTTATATTCTTCTCCAAGTAAATGGGCAGTAAGCTGCATGATAGCATTACTTGTAGGGGATGAAGGGTTAATTTCAACTACAGATTTTCCAAGGGCCATTGATCGCTCAACTTCACGGTCGTAAGGAATTATTCCAATCATAGGGACTTCCAGTATGGATTCTATTTCATTTACAGAAAGTAAAAACCCATCATCATACCACATGTTCAGTACAAATCCAATTATCTGAATATTGAGCTCGTTACTGAGTATTTTAATTTTAAGGGCATCAGCAACAGACATCATTGTTGAATTAGTTACAATGACCATCTCCACATTTTCAGGAAGACCTTCAAAAATACTGGAATTGATTCCTGCAGGTATATCCATGAGGAAAATATCCCCATACTCTGAAATCTCTTCTAAAATCTTGTTCCATGAAATATATTTGGGATTTATATGTCTAAGTGTTTCAAAATGTATTCCTGTGGGAATAACACGGATTCCCTGTTCTATTTCATAAACACAATCTTCTATCGACCTATTCCTTACAAGAACATCGTGCAAGGTAACCTCAGGATTTAGTAGGCCTGTTATCACGTCCATATTGGCCATTACCAGATCCAAGTCCAGCATTACAACGTTCCTTCCAAAAAGGGACATTCCAACTCCAAGGTTAAAAGTTAACGTGGTTCTTCCAACTCCTCCCTTTCCTGAAACAATTCCTATAAACGTTGACATATCCACCATTGCCTTTAATAGTCCTCAAACACAGCATGCAAATCTAAAGATTTGTTGCATTGAGATTTTCGAACCTTTAACCTCTTCTTCCAAGTAATCCTTCAACCAGTTTAGAAATAACTCCTTTCTTATCTGGTTCAATTGGATGGTATTCCTCTCCAATAAGATCTGCACCTAACTGCATAATTGCATTGCTTGTAGGAGATTTAGGGTTTTTAACTATAAGTGGCTCCCCAAAAGCAGCAGCTCTGCTTACTTCAGGGTCATCAGGAATCACAGCAATAACTGGTACTTCTAAAATAGTTTCAATTTCATTAATAGTTAAAAATGTCTTATCATGCTGTTCCCTGTTTACAACAACGCCGATTATGTCCACTCCTAACTTATTGGCAACAATTTTTGTCTTTAAAGCATCGCTGATTGATGGGACTTCCGGTGTTGTGACCAGAATCAGTTCCTGTGCAGCAGCTATTGCTGCCAGAGCATCTTTTTCAAGCCCTGCAGGAGCGTCTATTAAAAGTATGTCTGAATTTTCAATAATAATTTCTAATGCACCTTCTAACCTATCCAGTCTTATTTTACGAAGCCCCTCCAGAGAAATTCCTGCAGGAACAACCTTAACTCCTCCAGGACCATCATATATAGCATCTTCTATTGAAGCTTCTCCAGATAGCACATCATGTAAAGTAACAGATTTTCCTTCCATTCCAAGTATAAGCTCTAAATTGGCCATTGCAACATCTGCATCGAGCACTATTGTTTCTTCCCCATAAGTGGATAAGGCAACGCCTAAATTTGCGGTTATTGTTGTTTTTCCGACCCCACCTTTTCCTGAAGCGACAGTTATAACTCTTGTCATTTGATACCTCCTATCTGATCTCCACATTAATTATAAAATCATCCACGATTTCTGGATATTCTCTAAAACTCTTTTTTACTTCCATTTGAGTAATATTTATTATCTGTTTTCTTAAATTTTCAAGATCTCTGGATTCACCCATGATCCTGGATAATAATCCTTGACCTTCGTATTCGGTGATTATGTTTACAGTCCCAGAAACTTTCGAAGTATTATCTAAAAATACCATAACTTCGCTACCTCTTATCTTAGGAATACCAAGTATTGACTTTTTAATTTTATTCATCAGCGTTAATTCAATTTTTTCAACATCATCATCGCTTAATGATCCTCCTTTATATGTTTCAAGGATATTACCAGCTTCTTCTTCGCTAATGTCCTTCAGGCCGTATTTCTTCATAAGTTCGTCTCTATCTACATTTTCACCTTCAGCTCCAGGCTCTATAAATTCGTTTTCCTTTTGATGCTTTGATCCATCACCTTCAGGTTCTTCATCTTTTCTGGAGATTTTTTCAACATCTTCAGGAATATTTAAAGATTCCTGTTTATCTACCTGTTCTAAAGAATCTTTTATGCTTTCATGAGTTTCTGTAACAGAGTTTGAAATGACACCAGGGTTTTCCTCCATTTCTTCTACTGGTGCAGGGATTTTTTCAGTTTTTTTAAGTTCATCAACAATATCATCAACGCTTAAATCAGAATCAATTATAAAAAACTTATTAAGTTCCATAATATAATCCATCTGGGATTTTTTAATATCAAAAACTTCTATAAACGTTTTACTATCCTTAACTATAGATTTTATTTCCTCAAGTGCCTCTACTTTTGAATAATCCTCAAATGATGATGCTCTCTGTTTACCTTCGTTAAAAAGAATATAACCTTCACCAGATCCAGAAGTTACCCTTATAAATCCATTAAACCTTTCTGATTTTAGTTCGCCTAAAAGTCCATTGAAGTCTACCTCATCAGCATAAAACATTTGAGATGGCCTGTTAATTGGCAGCTCCATTTTTACTCCTCAAAAACTATTCTATATTAAAACACCATTGAAATCGGTTGCTTTTTAATTTTATGTTTTTCTGGGTTTTTAAATATAAATTTTGTAAGTTCATAATTACTTTCTTACAAGTTTGATTTCAGGCGGAGTAATAATCACCACGTTTTTGCCATTTTTACACAGTAAGATGGCTTCTCCACCCACAGTTTCTCTGAATTCCTTTAATTTTTCTCCAACAAGCTTGAAATCCTCAGGGCTATTCTCTATAAAACCCATATCCAATACAATTGGATTTTTTTCTTCTTTTATTTGATTCAGTGCATCTTCTACATCTGGAATATTACTGGCTTTCATCAGGATTATCTCATAGAAAGAATGCTCCGGAACTATAATAGGTTCTTTATCTTCTTCCTCTTTTCTTTCATCTTCCATTCCCAGATTTTTCTTAATATAATCCATGACATCTTTCATTTTAATATCCCCTTTAAATCAATTAATGGTGTTAGGCAGACTTACCCTGCTAATTCAACCCCACATGATCAAGTATAACATCGAGTAATTTTGATGCTCCACCATTTTTAATATCTACTGCCAGTAATTTGTATTTTTCCTCATACTTCAATATATCCTTTTTGTCAGTAACATTTCTCATATTTAAAGAAATACCAACAACTTTTGTGGGTTCCAGTGCTTCTATTGCCCTGATTTCATCCTTTATTCCACGCGGTTCCCTGAAGGGATGGTTAGGCCTATGGCAAACAACAGTAGCATCAGGCATTGATCCTATGAGTATTGAAGCTGAAAGTCCCCTTGGATGGGGATTTCCTTTCTCAGTGAGGCTGGATTGCCCTTCCACAAATATAATATCCGGATCTTTCTTTTCTTCCATGTATTTCATAGAACCCATAACTGCTGCTGCCACATCCATTACTGAAAGACTACCGGCCCGGAAATTCATGTCAACAGGACTTTCAAGACCCATTTCATCAGTAGATATTACTGCGACTTTTAATCCTTTTTCTTCTGCTGTTTTTCCAAGAATTCTTGTGGTTGTTCTTTTACCGCATTCTTGAGAAGTACCCCCAATAAAAACAACCGGTGCCTTTGGCCTGTAGAAAATCTTGGGCAATACTTCAGTGCATTTAGAGGGTGCAATACCAAATACTTTTTTAATAATATCTAAACGAGGGCTGATTTCTTTTAAAACTACTCCCTTATCTTCTGCAAATTTAACCAGAGACTTATTTTCAAGAAGGGAGAGCGATCTGAAGGAGGTCACAACATTTTTTCCACTATCCACTGCCTGTACAGCATATTTGAGCGCTGCCCCTTCAGCGCCGATAGGAAGCATTATTGCAACACTATTGGCATTTGTTTCTGCAATTAGCCTGTTTAAATTTGAAGATACTACATTACCGCAAAATTCCATGCCCTGTTTTTTAATATTATCATCGACAAAACCAACAGTTTCAATTCCCTCAAAATTAGCAAACTTTTCACCTCCACCACCACATCCAACAACTATAAAAGGGTTGAGCTTTTGAAGTTCGCTTGCAGAAATTACCTCATACAGAATAATCACTCCATATTAAATCCATGAATTCAGTAAAATTACATTACCTATTTATTTAATAAATGTTAAACCAAGATATATAGTTTAAGATATTATATTTTAAGTATCTGTACAATCTATTTGGAGGCACAGTATGATAGAAAGAATACTTAAAGATCTGGGCAGAATAAACGGGGTAAATGGTTCTTTAGTGGTAGGAAAAGATGGTTTGATCATTGAAGCAGAAGTTCCAGGCGATATTGACTCAGAACTTGTAGCAGCAATGTCATCTGCTGTTTTTGGTACAGCAGAAAGATCAGCAGAGGAAATGAAACATGAACCCTTACAACAGGTAATGATAGAAGGAAATAAAGGGAAAACGTTAATGATTGACGCTGGAGAAGGTATTTTAGTAGTTATTACAGATATAGACATTAACCTTGGTTTAATCAGGATTGAAATGAGAAGAAGTGCAGAGCGCGTGACTGACTTTTTAGGATAACTAAATTAAAGGCTTAATAACTATGGTGACCATAAAATCTTAATATTAAGTTGGATAATATTAACATAGATATGATTGAGTTAGGTGCAAAAAGTTTTATACTATTAATATCAGGGATTTTAAAAATCACAGGTTTAATTATTCATGCACATGACTATAAATGCTTGTAATTAACTCTTTTCCTCCATAACTTTTTATTTGTGTGGACTGAACATGGCAAGAAAACCTTATGTAATTTTAATAGGAAGTGCTTCAGGAATTGGAAAGTCAACAATAGCTTCAGAACTGGCAAAAACGTTAGGAATCAAACATTTAATAGAAACTGATTTTATAAGAGAAATAGTAAGGGGAATAATAGGACCTGAATTTGCTCCAGCACTACATAAATCCTCTTTCGATGCCTATGTTACTATAAGAGACAAGGAAAGGTATGGTGAAGACGCTGAAAGTCTTATAAGTGCAGGGTTTGAAGAACATGCTTCTTTTGTAATTCCTGCTATTGAAAAAGTTATCAGAAGGGCAATTGATGATTATGATGATATAGTAATTGAAGGGGTTCACCTTGTTCCAGGCCTCATTAATGCAAAACAGTTTGAAACAGATGCTTCAATTCATTTTTTTGTACTTACATCTGATGAAGAAATTCATATGGAAAGATTCGTTAAAAGGGCCATGAAAATAAAGCGCGGAGGTAAGCATCTGGAATATTTCAATGAAAATCGGGTGATAAACGATGTTTTAGTTGAAAGTGCTAAAGAACATGGTGTAAACGTTATAAACAATTTGGATATTGACAGTACAGTTAAAAGAATGCTTACTGTAATCCGAAGGTTATGCAGATCTGTAGTGTTGAGTAACACTGTTGAAGACATTGGTTCAGTAACAGAGACCATACTGAAATATGGGGGCAGGGTGGTAGATATTTCTTATTATCTACGCGGTTTCAGGGAACCTGTAAAAAGAAAGGTAAATATATTTGACCCACATGATGTTAAACGTTTTTTAAATTCCATAGCCACAAATCCAGATAGAAAAAAGGACCTTGAGGAGCTTTATAAATTATCTGATAATATTCATGGGATAGAATTATGTGCTCCTGATGAAGAAAGTCTGGAGAAAATGATAAAAGAACTTGATAAGAAAGGTTTTTTAGTTAAAGAGAATAAGAGTTCTGATTAACTCCAAAATAAGTAATTAGGGGAGAATTAATTTTGAATGAAATGAAAATAGACTGTCCAGTCTGCAGGTGCAAAAATTCGATGATACTTATAACAAAAACTGAAAACATTCCATATTTTGGGAAAATAATGGAATCAACCGCCAGATGTCATGAATGTGGATACAGACATTCTGATGTAATGTGTCTGGACCAGAAAGAACCTGTTAAATTCATTTTAAATGTGAATAAATCTAATTTGAATGCAAGAGTTATAAAATCTCAATCTGCAACTGTAAGCATACCAGAACTGGGTTTAAAAGTAGAGCCAGGCCCAGGATCACAGGGATATGTGTCAAATATTGAAGGCGTATTGAATAGGTTCCATGATGCAGTTAAAAAGGCCTTAAATCTTGCTGAAGATGAACAATCCCGGGAAAATGCATTTAACATCCTGAAAGAAATTGAAAAAATTAAAAATGGAGAAAATACAGCTACAATACTAATTGAAGATCCATTCGGACACAGTATGATAATTCATGAGGATGCCTCCAAAAGGGAATTAACTCCGGAGGAGATTAAAAAGTTAAAAACTGGTTTTATAATATTTGAAAATGGGAACATTTAAACCATTTCATGGGAGCACGCATTCAAAAGTCAGTTCTAAGGTTTTATATGTATATAATCATAAAATAATATACATAAATAGTTTGTTCTAAAGTCCTGTATAAATGGGGCCAAACAAAAAAAGGAACATGAAGGGAGTATATTTTAGATGGAACGGAAACCTAACTTAAATAATAACAAAAAAGGTAAAATTGGATCTGGAGAACATGGCCTTTTACCCAGTCTGGATTATCGATTTTTTGAGTATATGCAGGAAGGAGTAATAGTTTATGCTCCAGTATGTGATGAATCTGGAAAAATAGTGGATTTAATCATAAAGTTTGCTAATCTTGCAGCTTACAGGCAGAGAAAATCCTTAAAGAAAGGATTGATTGGGAATAGTATTATAGAACTTTATGGACATGAAGCTGCTGCTTTTGATCTAAAAAAAGCTAATGAAGTGGTATCTACGGGAAAAGGGACAAAATATGAAATTTATTATGTCTTTATGGATAAATGTTTCCTGGTTACGGCATTTTCACCAAAAAAGAACATGTATATAACACTAACAACAGATATAACAAGACGGAAAAAGGCCGAGGAAGAAATTCGGATAGAGCGTGAGAAGCTTTTAGATATTATTGAGTTTTTACCTGACCCTACTTTTGTAATTGATGAAGATAAGAAGGTGATTGCCTGGAATAAAGCTATGGAGGAAATGACAAGCACACCTAAAGAGGAAATGCTGGGTAAGGGTGATTATGCCTATTCAATACCTCTTTATGGGGAGAGAAGACCGATTTTAATTGACCTGATCTTTTTAGAAGATGAAGAAATAGAAGCAAAGTATGATTATGTGAGTAGGGAAGGGGATATTTTATCTGCTGAACTTTTTATGGATAGACTTTCTGGAGGAAAAGGCGCTTATGTGTTTAAAAAGGCCTCTCCACTCTATGACAAGGAGGGAAGTCTTGTTGGTTCAATTGAAACAATTCATGATATCAGCAGGCAGAAAAGAATTGAAATAGAATTACATGAAAGTGAGGAAAAATTTCGAAGTTCAATTGAGCAGTCCAGTGATGGTATTGTAATAATAGATGAAAATGGAACCATCATTGAGTGGAATAAAGCTATGGAAAAAATTACAGGATATAAAAGAGAATATGAAATTGGTAAACTGGTATGGGATTCACAGTATGAATTATTACCAGAAAAACAGAAAACTTCGAGATTATATGATTATATTAAAGGCACAATACTGGATTTTCTTGAAACTGGACACGCTGAATGGATAAACAAAACACTGGATCGTAAAATTCAACGTCAAGATGGGGAAATAAGGACCATACAGTCTGTGACTTATCCAATCAAAACTGAGAAAGGTAGAATTGTAGGTAGCATTACCAGAGATATAACCTGGCAGAAAAAAGCTGAAGAAAGATTACAGGATACTCTTAAGAATTTAGAAATTGAAAAAAACCAGCTAAGCGCCATAATAGAAAATACTCCTGTTGGAGTTATTATTGCAGAAGCTCCTTCTGGAAAGTTCCTTTTAGCCAATAAACAGATTTCAAAGATATGGCGTTATCCAAAAACAGCCAGGGCTGATGAATTTAAGAAATATAAAGGCTTCCATCCTGATGGCAGACCCTATAAACCAGGTGAATGGCCTTTATCACGTTCTATCAGGACTGGTGAGGTAGTTAAAGATGAAGAAATTGAAATTCTACGTGGTGATGGTACAAAAGGCTGGTTAAGCGTTAATTCTGTTCCAGTGAGGGACAATAAAGGAAATATAATACTTGGAATTGTAATTGACCTTGATATTACAGAGCGTAAAAAAGCTGAAGAGAGAACCAGAAGGGCTCTTGAAGAGATAGTAGAGGCATATTTTGAACTGGATAATGAATGGAGTTTTGTAGAAGCTAATGAAAAAGCTTCGAAGATACTTGGTAAAAAACGTACAGAATTAATTGGAAATATAATATGGGACGTTATCCCTGAATTAAAAGATGGAGAAATCTATAAACAGTACCATAAAGCTAAAAAAGAGAATGTTCCTGTGCATTTTGAAATAAAATCTATAGTATCAGAAGAATGGTATGAAATGCATGCTTATCCTGGAGATGAAGGCTTAACAGTTTATGCTCATAATATTAATGAACTTAAAAAGGCGATATGTCCCAAAGAGGATTAAAAAGGTGTGGAGAAATAGAATTTTTAGTAAACAGTATCTTCCACTTCTTTAATCTTTAATGTTCTTCTAACATCAAGACTTAAAGCATCACAATCAGCTTTAATTGCATCTAAATGCTTTAAAATTCTTTCTTTTTCTTCATTAATCCTTTCTATATTTTTGTATGGATAAACGGACTCTTTAAACATTTCATATTCAATTGTGGTGTAGGGATATTCATTCAGCTGTCTGCAGACATTTTCAAGAATCTGGCCCAGGAACCTGTTCATTTCAACTTTAACACGTTCCCTTATCATCTTATCACTATCTAAGTTCTGTTTCATTAATCTGACAACTTCAGCTTTGGCAAATGGTAAACTTTCAGTTTCCTCTTCTGCTATTTCATTATTTTCTTCATTTTCACGTATTTCTTCATCGCTCATAAAAAACCTCCAGGATAAAAAATTTAACTAATTGATAAAAAAAACCATATCACATCTTAAATAATCTGGTACCTATGTTTCATTTTAAACATTGGTGCATATAAATCTATGCACGAATTATAACCATTTCTTTAATTTAATTCAAATTAATGGAAATTATTTCTACCTGAAATATAAATGGTGCATTCAAAAAATCGTCGATTTTTTGATGCCCCAAACACGTAGTGTTTGAGGGGTTTCAAAAATAAGATGTAAAATTAAGCAATCTGAGATTTGGAATTATGTATACCTAACCATTTTCGACCTGCTATTATCTGTATATCTCCAGATTCAGATCAAGCGCCTTAGCAGAATGTGTTAAAAAACCTGCAGAAATTATATCCACGCCTGTTTTTGCATATTCTGTGATATTTTCAGGTTTAATTCCTCCAGAAGCTTCTATCATGGATTTATTTCTTAAACCTGCAGATTCGAGAGATGATAAGACCTTTCCTATTTCATCAGAATCCATATTATCCAGCATGACAATATCTGCTCCAGTTTTTACTGCATTTAAAGCATCATCAGGAGTTTCAACTTCTATTTCAATTTTTTTGGTGAAACTAACATTATTTTTGGCTCTGACTATGGCTTCTTCAATATCTCCCACAACTTCAATGTGATTATCCTTAATAAGAACGCAGTCATCTAATCTAAACCTGTGAGTATCACCGCCACCTGTTTTAACCGCACTTTTTTCAAAAAACTGTAGTCTGGGAGTTGTTTTACGGGTACATGCCAGAATAATATCATCATTAAATTCACGTATATCTTTAAGTGTATTAAATGTTAATGTAGCAATACCACTCATCCTCATGAGTAAATTGAGTGCAGTACGCTCTAAACTTAAAATTAACCTTGTATTACCATTAATTTCCATTATAATATCACTTTTTTTAACTTTATCTCCATCTTTTTTAAAAATATTAGTTTTAAGGTTAAATTCATCAAATAACTCATTTACAACATTAACTCCAGCTATAATGCCTTTTTCTTTAGCTATTATTCTTGCATCAGATTCCATGTCCTCTGGAATTAAAGCATTCGTGGTTATATCCTCAAAACCAACATCTTCATAAACCATTTGCCTTAAAATATCTCTCATAATAATCTGTGTTTAGATTTGTAGGATAAAAGATATAAACATTAACCCAAAATTAATTATAATCTCATTTTAAACTTAAACTAATAAGGTGAAATAAATGGAGCTCGTATTTTTAGGAACATCATCAGCAATACCCACAAGTTACAGAAACCACTCTGCAATAGCGCTTAAAGCATTTGGAGAAACAATGCTTTTTGATTGTGGTGAAGGAACCCAGCTCCAGCTATCTAAAGCCAGGATAAGTCCCATGAAAATAAGTAAAATATTTATAACCCATTTTCACGGTGACCACATATTAGGTCTTCCTGGAATAATACAGTCTCTGGCTTTCAGGGGACGTAGCGAACCCTTACACATATTCGGCCCTAAAGGACTTGTTCCACTTATTGATAACATTAGAAACTTTGGGTATTACTCTTTAACCTTTGAAATTCACATGCATGAAGTTAATGAAGGAACTGTTTTAGAAGAAGAAGGCTACAGAATAAGCTGTTCTCCTATGAAACACAGTGTTTTAAACCTGGCCTATAAAATTGAGGAAAAAAGAAGGCCTAAATTTATAAGAAAAAAAGCTATAGAACTTGGAATCATACCGGGGCCTGATTTTGGAAAGCTTCAGCAGGGAATTCCGGTAGAAATGGATGGTAAAATAATTCAGCCAGAACAGGTCCTTGGAGAGGAAAGAAAGGGACGTATAATTGTTTATTCTGGAGATACACGTCCCTGTAACAAAATGATTGGTTTTGCCGAAGATGCAGACATTCTAATACATGAATCAACTTTTGAAGGAAAATATGGAGCTAAAGCACTTGAAACCTGCCATTCCACATCTATTCAGGCTGCAGAAATCGCTAAAATAGCAAATGTTAAGAAATTGATTTTAACCCATGTCAGCACCAGGTATAAAAAATCCGATTTACTGGAAAAAGAAGCGAAAAAAGTTTTTGATAATTCTGTAGTGGCAGAAGATCTGATGAGCATTGAGATAAAACATAGCAGAGAATAATTATTATAGTTTTGGCCAAAGTATTTAAACTGAAAACCAGAAAAAGAACAAAGAACAAGTTAATATGGATGTTAATAAATGGCCTTAGAATGGATAATTGCAGCAGCATGGTTTAGGGATATAATAATAATAGCGGTCACACTGCTTGGAGCATCTTTAATCTATAAATGGGCCACATATTTTCTTAAAAAATCAAAAGACAAATGGGATATAGATTTAACATTAGTTCAAGCACTCCATGAAATTATAAAGTATTCAATTTATGGATCCGCCCTGATCATAATATTAAAAGAGTTAGGATTTGATTTAACAGCCATTGCACTAAGTTTAGGTATTTTTGGTATAGCAATAGGTTTTGGTGCACGTGATACCATATCCAACTTTATTTCAGGGATTTTCATACTTGCAGATAAAAGTGTAAGGGTGGGAGACATTATTGAAATCAATAGTCAAAGAGGAAAAGTTGTTAAACTTGGTTTCAGGATTACTACACTGCTTACTTATGATAAGAGGTTGATAAAAGTCCCAAATAGCGTATTTTCATCAAGCCCTTACATCAATTACACTGCATCAGAAATTAGAAGGGTTGATTTAAATATTACTGTGCCCTATGAACTTGAATTAGAAAATGTGATAAAAACACTGGAAGACACGGCTTTAACCTGTGAAGATGCTTTAAAAAAGCCCAGACCAAAGGTCATTGTTAAAGAATTGTCTGATATGGGGGTTAAATTAAAGCTCTGCATCTGGATAAACGATCCATGGAAAGTTGCAAGTTCAAGGTCTGAGCTTGCAAGAAAAGTAAGTAAAGCTTTAACTGATATGCAGTCCAGTAAAGACAATGATGAAAGTTTTAGCTGATTAACTTTCGGGAAAAAATATAGGATTATAAATAGACATTCTCATAATTCAGGTGTTTTAATGCTGAAATATAAAGTTTTATCAGTAGCAATTATTGTGATGAGTATTCTTATCTCCTCAGTTATCATAATAAACGCTTTTGAGAAATCCAGTTTATTAAACTCTTATAATACTGCCCTGCAAGCTCAAGGAAACAAAAGCACACCCATAAATGTGCTGAATCCCACAATTACAAGGTCCACTTCTACAGGGGGGATAAGCAGATCCAAGCTCATAATTCCAAAAATTGGCGTGGACAGCACCATTCGTTCAGACACTGTAAATGCGTATAATGCGGTTTATCACTATCCTGAAAGTGTAAATCCTGGTCAAAGTGGTCAAAGTGGTTTTTTGGGTCATAGAACGAAATATTCTGGAGTGTTTAATAAATTAGGTAGTCTTAAAGTTGGAGATGAAGTGATAGTAAAAGACTACTCTTCAAATAAAAAATACATATATAAAGTCACTTCCAATGGCAATGATATCCGGTGGGACTATGAAGAAAACCCTATCCAGTTTGATCAAAGCGGTGAAGCCAGATTACTTTTAGTAACCTGCTATCCTCCTGGAAGGAAACAGGCTGCATACATAACCCATTGTAAATTGGTATCCACCACAAAAATTTCTTAATTTTTAAAATCAATTAATAAATCAAACTATTTTAAACCAGATAAACTTATTATTTTTATTTTCAAGTAATAATTTCTTATTATCCTATATTAGAAGTTTCAAAGACCAGATGCAAATCTTTAATAGTAAAGAAATTCACTATATAACCTTTTACAAAAAACAGAAAAATTGAACTCTGGAAAATCCTTCCAGAGACTCTAAAAAATTGGATTGATTAATATGGTAAAAATAAAGGTTGACGAGGATGCATGTGTTGGGTGTGGTTCCTGTGTGGAAGACTGTCCAAACGATGTGTATGAATTAGATAAAGAACATGGGAAAACAGTGGTGATAAACGAAGCAGATTGCATGGCCTGTCTTTCATGCCACGAGATCTGCCCTTCCCAGGCACTTGAACACTATGGCATCCATGTATCTAAACGACTCTATATTGATAGAAAAGTAAACAAAATTTTAGACAAAATAATCTGATATTTTAGATTATGAAGCTTAAAAATTTTTATTTAACTGAATTAGAAATTTTAAGATGATAAAACTACTTGTATTGCCACTTCTAATTTCTTTTTAGTTTTATTCATTTTTAAAAGTGAAAAAAGGAAATTTTCACAAATCTTATTAGCAATGTACGATTTCCAAACTAAAAACACAATATAATTAATTAATGCGCCGTTATTTTTGTAAATATCTTTTATTTATTTTATTATCAGATAATGGTTTCTTATTATCAGGTATTGACTACAAGGAGCAAATATAAATCCTTAATAATAAAAACATTTCATATTAAAAAACATATCTAAAGGTATTTTAAATTTTTGGAACTACCTTTAAATAAGAGAGAGGTTCAGTCATTTAAGAACCTCTTAAAAAATGAAAACGGAAAATTGGGGGATTAATATGGTAAAAATAAAGGTTGACGAGGATGCATGTGTTGGGTGTGGTTCCTGTGTGGAAGACTGTCCAAACGATGTGTATGAATTAGATAAAGAACATGGGAAAACAGTGGTGATAAACGAAGCAGATTGCATGGCCTGTCTTTCATGCCACGAGATCTGCCCTTCTCAGGCACTTGAACACGACGACATACACGTTGCTAAAAGGCTTTATATTGATAGAAAAGTGAACAAAGCTCTAAGTAAAATAATATGAGGGATTTGTAATGGAGATCGAAAGGGAAGATATAAGGGGCGATTTTAAACCAGAATTAATTCCTAAAGAAACCAGTGGGGATATTGATGATTATGAAGAAGCACTGCATGTTTTAATGAAATTTGTAGGTTCAATGTCCAGTGCACTGGAACAGGTTTCAGGACGTGGTGCTAATGCAATCGTTTACCAGGCAGGAAAAAGAATGGGGCATGAAGCTGGTAAACTCATGGAAAAAACAGATAACCTTGAAAAGGCCATGAAGGAGCTTGGCGAAATACTTGGAATTGAATTTTATTTTGAAATGTGGAAGCCAGCAGGCCAAGAAGGATACACCATTGAAAAAGGCGACGAAACAGTGGTGCAGCTCCTATTTATGGACTGTGTAGTAAGACAAACACTTAGGAGGACAGGACTCCCTCAAAAAGGGCCATTATGCTATCTTTTATACGGATATATGGTGGGTGCAGTTGAGGAAGTTATGAGCATAAAAGGAAAACTGGACATAGACCATGTTGGTCCAAATGCATGTCTTAAAACCCTGACTATAAAATGGGGTGGTAAATAATGGTTAAAATTGCAATGGAAGCACTTGCAAGCTGTGCAGGTTGTGAAATTTCTATTCTTGATTTACACGATGGACTATTAAAAATACTGGAAAAATCTGAAATTGTTTACAGTCCAGTATTAGTTGATGCAAAAAAAATTCCTGACGACGTTGATATAGCAATAGTATCTGGGTCTGTTCGAAACGAAGAAAATAAGGAAAGACTCGAAGAATTAAGGGAGAAATCAAAAACACTAATTGCTTATGGGACATGTGCATGTTATGGAGGCATAACTGGAATGGCAGATTTATACAGTCCCGAAGAAGTTACATCACGTACATATTCAGATAATCCAAGTACAGAGCCTGCAGATGTGCCCTCAGAAGTTGTTCCTAAACTTCTACCCATCGTACACCCTGCAGGAGACTTTACTGAAGTTGATTACTATATTCCCGGATGCCCGCCTAAAGAAAAGTTAACTGGAGACATACTAATGCCTTTAATAAATGGTGAAGTTCCAGATGTTCCTAAAAAGAGTGTCTGTGCAGACTGTCAAAGATGGATGGACCATGTGGAATTTGATAAAATCCACAGAAGAGTGGAAGGAGAGCCTGATCCAAGACAATGCTTCTTAAGCCAGGGATATGTATGTTTGGGCTCAGTAACTCTTGGAAGATGCGGTGCACTCTGTACAGAAGCCGGAGTTCAATGTCACGGTTGCGGTGGGCCTTCACTGGATGTTTTAAGAGAGCCGAGCCACGATGTATACAATGGAATAGTCAAAAGAATTGCTCATCTTTCTAAAATGCCTGAAAAGGATGTTGAAAAGCAGATCTATGATATAGGGCATATTATATATGGATTTGTGATTGGAAGCACAATAATGGAGGAAAAACAGGTTTCACTGATCCCTCAGCTTGTCAGGAAATAAAAGGTGATATTATATGAAAAATATTGAAATAAGCCCTGTAAGTAGAATTGAAGGACACGCAAAAATTACAGTTCAATTAGATGACTCTGGAAGCGTTTCAGATGCGCATTTTCATGTGATGGAAATAAGAGGTTTTGAGAAATTTTTGGAAGGCGCTGCTGTGGAGGAAGCACCACGAATAACTCCACGTATATGTGGTATATGTCAAACCGCCCACCACCTGGCCGCTGCTAAAGCAACCGATCAGGTGTTTGGACTCAAACCTCCTGAAACCGCTCAAAAATTAAGAGAACTGATGCTTTTAGGTCAGTACATTCACTCCCATTCTCTCCACTTCTATTTCCTGGGGGCTCCTGACCTTATAATGGGTCCTGAATCTGATCCTGCACTTAGAAACATTGTAGGCATTCTTAAAAAAGATCCGGCCCTTGCAAAAATGGCAATAGACACCAGAAAGATAGGACAGTACATAACAGCTGTGGTTGGAGGTAAACCTATAAGTCCTGTTACAGCCATACCTGGAGGCCAGTCCAAAGGAATCAGTGAGGAAGAAAGATCCAGGTTATTATCACAGGCTAAAGAAGCAGTAGAATTAGTAGAAAAAGGTATTGAAGCATCTAAACCATTATTTAAAGAGTACAGTGAAACAATAGAACTTTTAGGTCCTGTTGAATCCTGTTTCGGAGCTTTAAGCAACAATGGAAATATAGAATTTTACGATGCACCGGTTAAAATCATTGACAAAGAGGGTAATGCTCTCCACCAGTTCGAGGCAAACGATTACCTGGATTACATTGAAGAGAAGGTTCAGCCATGGTCTTATCTAAAATTCCCTTATCTAAAACAGATTGGATTTCCTGAAGGAAACTACAGAGTTGGGCCGCTTGCAAGGTTAAACATCGCAGAGAATGTTCCCACTGAAAAAGCTTCTGAACTTTTCAGCGAGTACAAAGACCAATATGGAATTGCCCAGAATGCTCTCCTGTATCACTACGCACGCCTAATAGAATTAATGTACGCCTCTGAAAGAGCTGTCAAGCTTCTTGAGGATGATTCAATAACTGGAACCGATTTAAGGCAGGGACTTTCAGAATCCCTCCAGACAAAGGAGGAGGCAAAAGTATCCGGCGGATCAAGGAGAGGAGTTGGAATGATTGAAGCTACAAGAGGAATTCTGATCCATGATTATGAAACTGATGATGCTGGTTACATAACCCGTGCCAATCTCATAGTTTCAACAGGCCAGAACAACCTTTCAATGGATATAGGTGTACGGGAAACTGCAAAAGCCCTGATTAAGGGCGAAGAAGTTTCAGAAAGGCTTAAAAACCAGCTTGAGATGATCATAAGGGCTTATGATCCATGTCTTTCCTGTGCCACCCACATGATAAACGGAGAATCTCCTTTACTTGTGGACATACATGATAGTGAAGGTGCACTCCTTAAAAGACATGTGTTATAACAGAATAAAGTTTTTTAATTATTTTATTTTTTTTAAATTGATAATTATTAACTGATAATTCAAATAAAAATAATTGTAATGAATTTAAATACAATAAAGGAATAGTATTTTTGGTAAAATGTTTTAAAAACATAAAAAAACAGGACATAATATTCAATTTCTAAGTGGTTATATGGACTCAAAGCTTGAAAACCAGCTAATGGACATACTGATGGATTTGAATAGGATCGACGGCGTAGAAAGTAGTTTAATTTCTAATAGCAGTGGAAATGTGATATGCCATACCATGTCCAGTGAAACTGATACTTCTCTTTTTGGGCCAATGGCACATGTGATCACAAGTTCATCCAAAAGATTGCTTGGTTCTGCAAATCAAGGACAGATAGAGAGAGTTCTGGTTGAGTCAAAGGAAGGAAAAGCTTTATTTTTACGTCCTGGAAACGTACATCTTATTTTGCTCATGGATGCATCAGCAAACCTTGGATTTGTAATGATTTCAGCAAAAAAAGCAGCCAAAGACATAATAGAGCTTACAAAAGAGATAGCTTTTGCTGAACCAGTTCCAGAAAAGTCAGAGATTGATAAAATTATTGAAGCCGAAGACATCGGACATGAAGAAATAAAAGAAGTTATTGAAAAAATTGCTGAAAATGAAGGTATAGCAGAAGCGTTTGATAAAGTGGTGGGGAGTGAAAAATTAGATGAAATAAGGGAATCACCAGAATTTGAATCCCTTGATTCTAAAGAGGCCAAAGAGAAACTTACAGAAATTCTGAAAGTTAAAATAGAAGATGAGGAAATGGCTCCTGAAATTGAAGTTCAAAAGGAAGTTTATGAAGAAATTAAAAAGCCTGAAAGCAGTATTCCAGTTATTAAACCTCCTATTTCATTTCCAAAGTTACCTGACACAGTACAAGTACCGGAAGATCCAGAAGAAAGAATTAATTTAGTTCTGGATATTTATGAGTCTATATTTTTGGCAATGTCAATCGGAGCAAGTAAGATCATGGGTGTATCTCCTGCAAGAGGCCTTATAAAGAGATTTTTACCACTGGAAGACTGTAAAACTCTTCTTAAAGGAGTTGAGGTGAAAAGTAACTCTTCTATTGATTTTGATAAAATAAGAGAAAATAGTAAAAATATACCTTTAGATAAACGAGAAAAAACACTTATTACTGACTTCAGCAGGATTATTAGAATTATAACAGAAAATTACGGTAAAGTCATGGGTTTCGATGCCTTTAGAGGGATGGTTCGAGGAGAATTCAAGATAATTAACCGTTCTTATGGGAAACCCCTGGAAGAACTGGGAATTAAAGATAAAATACATCATGAACTCATTGATTTGTTAAATAACAGTTAATTCTATGAAAATTAGAAATAAAAAAATGTTGGGTAGTTAATGGATAATTAATGGGCATGCGATCAAATTTAAGTTAATAGTTTAAATGGATTGAAAGTGCCAGGATTCCGTGTATTGTCCCTAAAATCAAGGAAATTCCTGCCATTGCAAAGTGCAACCACAACAACAACTAAGAAAACGATTCCAGTTTCAATATATTTTAATTTCATGTAATTAATATGTGTTTAATTAAATATAATAATTTAACTGAAATATTAAAATTAAATACACCTGATGAGCCCCCAATAGAATAATAATACATTTATTTAATCTTGTTTTTAAAATCAGGTTTTTTAATTACATTTTTCCTCAAACAATAAATTTTATATCTATTTTTAACAAACCATAATACAGATAAAAAAGCTATTTAAACATTATAATTCAATGATTTCTACCAAACCCCTGAATTAAATTTTTAAATTAATGTAATACTATCAAAAAAAAGTTAATGGTGATTAAATGAAAGGACCATGGGTTGAAAAGTACAGACCAGGTAATTTAGATGAAGTTGTAGGTCAGGATCACATAGTAGAGCGCCTTAAAAAATATGTTGAAGAACAAAGTATGCCTAATTTAATGTTTACAGGACCTGCAGGTGTTGGAAAGACAACAACAGCTATTGCACTTTCAAAATCAATTTTAGGGGAATACTGGCGGCAGAATTTCATGGAATTGAACGCATCAGACGCCCGGGGAATAGACACCGTAAGAACCTATATTAAAAACTTCTGCCGTTTAAAAGCTGTGGGAGCTCCATTTAGAATAGTGTTCCTTGATGAAGTGGACAACATGACAAAAGATGCTCAACATGCACTTCGAAGAGAAATGGAGATGTACACTAAAACTGCATCATTTATTCTCTCATGTAATTACTCATCCAAGATCATTGACCCTATCCAATCAAGATGTGCTATATTCCGGTTTGCTCCTGTAAAAGGTAACCAGATAATTTTGAGATTGGAATTAATAGCAGAAGCAGAGAATCTTAAAGTAACAAGAAGTGCAATTGAAAGCATTGTTTATTTTGCTGAAGGAGATTTAAGAAAAGCCATAAATATTCTTCAAGCATCTGCATCCACTACAGAGGAAATCACAGACGACAGCATATACGAAATCGTATCCAAGGCAAAACCTCGGGATGTGAGAAAAATCGTGAAAATGGCATTAAATGGAGATTTCTTAGGTTCAAGAGACCTTTTAAGAGAAGTTATGGTTATTCAGGGCACCAGTGGAGAGGACATGATAACACAGATTTATCAGGAAGTCTCCAGAATGTCTATGGAAAGTCTCATTGAAAATAATGTATATGTGGATCTAATTCAAAGCATAGGTGAATACGATTTCAGAATTAGAGAAGGTTCAAATCCTCGGATACAACTTGAAGCTCTTCTTGCAAAATTTTTATTAAAATCAAAGGCAGATTAAATGTTGTGGACAGAAAAATACCGCCCTAAAAACTTTGATGAAGTTCTGGGGAATTTGAAGGCGAAAAAAGAGATTCTGCAGTGGGTGGAAGACTGGAAGGCAGGTAATCCTCAAAAATGCCTCTTACTTGTAGGTCCTCCAGGCACAGGTAAAACTACATTTGCAGGTTTAATTGCAGAGGAATTTTCAGATTCTATAGAATTAAATGCAAGTGATAAAAGGTCTTATGATGCTATTATGAGTATTGTGGGAGAAGCATCAGCCTCAAAAACCTTGTTTGGATCCAGATTAAAGTTAATAATACTTGACGAGGTTGATGGACTCCATGGGAACGAAGATCGGGGCGGATCAAAGGCTATAAATAAAATAATTAAGGATATCACCCAACCAATCATAATGATGGCCAATGATCCTTACAGTAACAGAATTAAAAGTTTTAAGCCTAAATGTAAGGTTATAAATCTTCGTAAGATACATACTAACTCTATAGTATCTCTTCTAAAGAAAATATGTGTTAAGGAAGGGGTAGAATTTGAAGAACATGTTTTAAGGGAACTGGCCAAACGGTCAAAGGGGGATTTAAGGTCTGCTGTTAATGATCTTGAAATAATAGCTGGCGGTGAGGAAAAAATAACTTCTAAAGACCTTGAGCTTATAGCACAGAAAGATGAAAGAGCTACAGTTTTTGATGCAGCAAGAACAATTCTTAAAAGTAAAAATCCATCCAGAATAAAGGCTGCTATGCGTCAAATAGAAGCTGATCCATCTCTTTTACTTGAAATAGTTACTGAAAATATCCCCCGTGAATATGAAAAAAAAGGGGAGATAGAAAAAGCCTATGAAATGGTTTCTGAAGCTGATATCTACCTGGGAAGAGCTTTTTCAACCCGCGCTTACACTTACTGGAAATATGCCTATGATTTTATGAGCGTTGGAGTTGCTCTTTCAAAAGAAGAAAGCTATAAAAAGTTTGCACGTTATGCAAATTCATCTGTTTATACTATGCTTTCTAAAAGCAGGAGTAAAAGAGATTTACAGGATAGAGTTGCCGGTAAAATAGCCAGAAAGCTTCACACCTCAAAAAGAGTAGCTATATCTCAATTTCCATATTTTGAAGTGATGTTTCAGGACAATGAAATTGCCTATAACATGATGATGTACTTTGGACTGGAAGACGATGAAGTCAAGCTTTTTAGATCAAGGAAGGTTAAAATACCTGAATCAAAAATAAAAACAGAAACTAAATCTTCAAAATCCACAAAAAAAGTTAAAAAAAGTAGTGATGCAGCGAAGAAGGAAAAATCCGGCGATGAAAAATCAAGCAGGAATGATCCATCTAAAAAAGAAAATGATCATAAAGAAAAACAGACCTCTCTGTTTCATTTTTAAATAACTGCATTAAATCAGCAGGTTCAAATTATCCAGTTATCTGTTTTAGCAGGCTAACTGTATTTCCGCTCCAGTATCCATTAAATTAATTTTTTTCTGTTTAAATAAGTCACACTGGCATATTCGCTGAAAATTAGTGTTTAATTTTCTTGTTTTTTTGTGTTATTATTTCTCTGTATTAATCACGTTGAAAGTTAATTAAAGATTTCTAAATATAATTTATAACTTGGCTATTTTTATAATTTATAATATATAAAAATTCTTTGTACTTACAGGACAATATTGTTCTGTTAGAGCAATTTAAACCTGCTAAAACAACGTTAAAATGGTTAAATTTATATGGCATGAAAAATTTATGTGTACATAACTTCCTATAATGGGAAGTTAGTAAAGTATGGTTTTTTAACAATGTACAGCTTTAAAACCATATTTCCAAAATTTAAAACACGTAGGAGGCATGAATAGAATGAAAAAAATGATGGCAGTCTTGCTTGCGATCCTTATTATAGGGACGGCGCCAGCAATTGCTATTCCGCATGGTGAAACTGCCGATGCAATGGCAGTTAAAGGAAAAGGTACTGCTGAATCGGCAGTACAGATATTAGAAAACGAAAATAACACAAGCACAGGACAAAACATGACCACAGAAACGTCAAATACAGCTATAGGGCCGATAGGAAATAATGATCCTGCACCAGCAGATGATCAGGCCACAGGTGCAGATTTGCAAGTTCCTGTGACTTCAGCAAATGACCCGGTCACAGATGCAGAAGTGCAGCTTTCGAATGATAATTTAGAGAACAATGGCGTTTTTGTTTTAGAAAATGATACCACAGAAAACCTTACAATTCCACAAATAGATACCAGTGGAATTGTAATGCAGAGCAGTGATTTCAGTTGTGGACCGGCTGCACTTGCGACCGTCCTGCAGAACATGGGTTTCAATATTACAGAGCAGGAACTGATAGTTCTTGCGGGCACAGATACATCAGGGACAACAATGCATGGCCTGGTACGTGCGGCACAGCTTTGACAAGCGAAGAAATGGAGATTATCAAGGACAGCAACTATCAGCCAGTGTACCAGCACCAGCCAGCATGCAACTGTCAGCAGAAAAAATGCAGACTATCAGAGGAAGAGCTATTAAAATATTTATAGGAATAAAAGTAGGGGAGATGTGGTTTTGATTAGTTCAAGATAGATGTGTCTCCTTGCAGGATTTGCAGATGTCAGGTAATATTACTGAAGTCAATAGTGATGATGGCACTTATTCTGTGGCTGGTGTTAGTTTTAAATGCAACTACTAATGTTAAGACGAGTATTATGATTATTGGTTCTCGATGAGGATATATTTTCAAAAAACCTACAGTTTTTCGACAGCCTCAACTACACTCAAATTAGGAGTTTTGGCATTAGGGTTGCTTGGCTGAACTGCTTTAACTGTTACTTTCTCTACCTTTTCGTTTATTGTTTCTCTGAATGTGTTAAAAACCACGGAATAACTTTCAAGCTGCTCTAATTCAGTACCATTTAAAGCGTGGCTTAAACTGTCGATTAACTGGTAAACTCTACCGCCTTTAGCACCATAAATTGATACAATACCATCATTGGTATATACTGAAGTATTTATTCCACAAACCCATTTCTGTTTGTTTTCACGGTCTGTAATTATTAAATAGAACTGCTGGAACTCGTTTCCTTTAAATTCCTTTGTTTTCAATTCTGATATATAAATTTCTCCAGTTATTTCGTTTCCTACTTCCACATCAGAAAGATAGATAGTTTCATAGTCTTCATCTTCAAAACTGATATTTCCTTTTTGAATTCCTAAATCAAGCATTTAATCACCTCTTTAGTGGAGGATTAATGGCTGCTGAATTACTCGCAGGTGATATTTTCATTTTCCATATATAGATATTCAAATCCTTCCTTCCTGCACCAGTCATAAAGAGCCTCAGTAGCTCCACGAGATAATTTGCCCTGTTTATCGCCGTATTTCTTCCTTGCAATCCTTCTAAATGCAATTTCAAGTTCATCAGGAATGCATACTGTGATTGCTCCCATTCAATCCTCACCTTTATGTTTTATGATTTATGTTATATGTTATATTTTTGATATTTAAACTTTGCGATCATGGAAAAGGTTAGATAAATAAAAGAAAATATGAAATATATAACTCAATTTAAATCCATATAATTAGTTATATAGCAAAAATAAATCAATTTAAATCCTATTATTCTTTTAAAAATAAATTATGAAAGTATAAGTATCATGTAGAACTTAATTATTGATAACCATAAATGGAGATGAACATACTTTTTATGTTCACGTGTAAAAAAAGGTGATATAATGAGAGTAGCCGAACAAATTATTGGAAAAGAAGTTTTGGACAGTTCAGCAACTGTAATCGGTAAAGTAAAAGACATTGAAGTAAATCTGGGCACTAAAAAAATTGAAGCAATTGTAGTGGGGAAGGGAGGCTTATCTGAAAGTATAGGTATATCCAGAGAAGAAAATGTCATTCCATATGACATGGTTAAGCAAATTGGAGATAAAATACTGCTTAAAGAACATATAGATGAGCCTGGATTAGAAGCACATGAATTAGGGATTTAGTAAACTCAATCTACTTTTTAAAGTCCAAATGATGGGGATGTTTATCTGGAAGTTGAAAAAAATCAGAGATTTTTTGAACCTTCAAAATCGAAAATTTTGGAAGTTAAGGGAATATGCAATATTTGTGGAAGGGTTGGAAAAATGTATACATGCTCTCTTTGTGGAAACATAGTGTGCGGAGAATGTTATAATATCAAAAAAGGTGTCTGCAGGTTATGTGAAAGAGTTCCAAGGAGAATTTAGTTACCTTCAAAAATCAAAGCTTGCAAAAACTATGTTTTTGAAAGATTTCGTGGGTGTTTCAAAATTTTCTAAAAAAGACCAGCGAGTTTAGTGATGCAGGATGAATAGCGAAAAAATAGAACTCATAGAACTTCTAAGAAACAAAGAAGTTGTAAAATTTGGTAAATTTACACTCTCATCAGGGAAAGAAAGCGATTACTATGTAAACATGAAAATGGCTGTTACAGACCCTAAAATACTGAAAACCATAGCAAAAATTGTCTCAAACAGTATAACCTCGGAAAAAATAGATAAAATAGCAGGTCCTGCACTTGGAGCTGTTCCCATTGCCACTGCAATTTCTCTTGAATCAGAAATCCCCATGCTTATGATAAGAAAGGCAAAAAAGAGTTATGGTACTTCCAAACTTATTGAGGGGACTCTTGAAGAAGGAGATTCTGTAGTTGTAGTGGAAGACGTTACCACTACTGGTGATTCACTCTTAAAAGCAGTTAAAGCCATTGAAGAAAATGGGGGGGATGTAAAAAAAGCTGTGGTGATTGTTGATAGGGATGAAGGAGCTATAGAAAATCTTGAAAAAGAGGGGATCCTTTTAGAACCGCTCCTTTCAATCAACGATTTTAAAGAAAGTTAAACTTCGATACTTATTCCTTTAAATGCTTTACCAGATGCCCCATCTCAGGTAAAATAATTTTTAAGGCCAGATTAACAGCGTTGGGTGAACCAGGCATTGAAACAATCAATTTTCCTTTATAAACTCCTGCTCCTGCCCTGCTTAAAATTGCCCCGGTTCCAAGCTCTTTATATGACTCATATCTGAAAATCTCACCAAAACCGTTCAATTCCTTATCAAAAACACCTTTTAATGTTTCTATAGTTATATCACGGGGCCCAATTCCTGTCCCTCCAGTAGTAATAATTACATCAACGTCATAGGTTTCTATAACATGGTTTATTGTTGAAAGAAGAATCCCAGCATCGTCTGGTATAACTGAATAAAAAACAACTTTATTTTTTTCATTTAAAGCATCTTTAATTAGTTTTCCAGATACATCACTATTATTTTCCAGTTTTTGAAAATTTAAAAAATCTCTGTATTTAGAGTCACTTAGTGTAATTACTGCCACATTTACAGATTCAGGGGCTCTTTTTTTATGCTCATTCATACTCTTGCTTTTCATAAAATCACCATTAAATAGTTGACCATTTCTCCTTAAAAGGTTATTAAAGCCATAATTTCCAGTTTGAGTTTTTAATTATTAATTAATATACATAGGAGGCTATATTTTTTATTTCTTTTATATTTTGTTGTACATACAATGAAATTTCAAAGACAAACAGGGTGATGAATCCTTAAATTAGAGTTCAAATCTATAAAAAATAAATAATCATGGGGTTAAACTAATTAATGAAATTAAAATAAACTTTAAAGGGAATTTAAAGGCATTTTAAAAACAAAAGATTTATATATAATTCTAACAAACCATGATAAAGGCATTAGATTTAGATAATGCGTTAAATTGCGGTAAAATAAATAAGAAGAATTTAGAAATAGGGAGGGCGTTAAATCCAAATCAGAGGCGGTTTGATTTTTTGCGGAAAAAATTAAGTTCAGTCTTAATTATACCCTCCCATGATAGTTTTATGTACTTCATATAATAAAAACTTTCTGCAATGTAATATATCAATGGATTAAAAATCCTTCTTTTTGCCAGAATAAACAGGAATTCAGGTAATATTTATTATTTTAAAAAACAGAGAAATGATATTATGCAAAAAAGGATTTATGTTCTGGATGCGTCTGCAATCATAGGGGGCTTCTATTCGAAGAGTTATTCTAATTTTACAACCAGTGATGTTATTTTAGAAATAAAAGACTTAAAATCATTATTATTACTTCAATCAGCCATAGAAAATGGACATGTACATGTAGAAGAAGGAGAAGATGAAGATATCGAAAAAACCAGTGAAATCATTGAATCATCAGGAGACATTTTAAGACTTTCTTGTGTTGATCGAAACCTCATAGCTCTTGCACTGAAGCTTAAAAGAAAAGGATATACACCTACTGTAGTAACTGATGATTATTCCATGCAAAATACACTTAAAACTATTAATATGTCATATAGAAGTGTTTTAACTGAGGGAATCAAAGAAATATATAACTGGGCTAAAATCTGCAGGGGATGTAAAAAGAAATATCCTTCTGATTATGGTTTTGAAGACTGCGAGATTTGTGGGTCTCCTGTTTACAAAAAGAGGATGAAACTTAAAAAATGAAAAATAACAATAATTTTAATATGTCATCTGCCAAACATTCAATAATGAAAATAGGTGTGGTTGTGCATGGACCTTATATAGTTGATTCTGGCCATGCAGAGAGAATTTTGAAGTTATTAAAAGATTATGGGGAAGTAAAAGCACGTCTTGGAGGAACGATGGGTAGAACAGCAGTTCACGATGCAGAACTTGAAAATGTAATTGATATAAGCGAGAAGCTGCTTCCAAGTCAATCTATTAATAAATTTGTAGAAGAAGAATTTGATGTTATTTTTCTGATTAATTATGGTAAATCCAGCATTACGGGCCATACATTTGGATTTAAAGTTTTTAAAGGAACTAAAACCAATCCACCACTCATACAAATCGAAAGACCTGGAGAAACAAATGGCAGCGTCATTCCATGGCAGGATTCACTAACTGAATTTGCAGAAACTATCGGCCGAGAGATGAAATTAAAACTTGTTAAACCTGGAGAAATCACCTCAAAAATAGACCCTAATCATGTTTCAAAAACTATGAGAAAGGTTTATGGGGTTTGCAAGGGAGAAAATATATTTGTTAATGGTCTTGTTATTGGAAAATCAACTTCAAAAGATGTAACTTTAGTAGTTGAAGATGGAACCATAACCAGAATAATCGGAGGCGAACTTAAAGAGCACGGCGTAGAAAAACTGGGAGAAGTAGATCTAAAATCAGCAATAATTAAAACTGGACTTCTTAGAAGATCAGAAGTAATTCCAAGAGTTATAAATCCATGTAAAGATAGCAGTAAGTTTTGTGTTGCTTTCCTAAATCATAGAGCAGAAGATGTTTATAAATTAAAAAATGTTGACTATGTAGTAACAGTTGGAGATGATACAACTTTACTTGCAGGCGATATTCTGTACAGATTTGGAATTCCTATAATTGGGATCACAGATGGGGATATAGATAAGGTTGTGGAAAAGGGGTTTAAATCACCTGAATCCTTGATAATTGAACTGGAACCAGGTTTTGATGATATTACTGGTGACATAATTTTCGATAAGCTTTTTAATAGAAAAGAAATCATTGAAATAGAAAATATCGAAACTTTTAAAAATGAAATACTACAGATAATAAACAATACCGCCAGTAAATATAAAATAAAAGAAGACTGAGGTGGATAATTGGATTTAAACGCTCTCATTGACTCTATCCAGAATTTTGAAGGGATTAAAAGAAAAAATACCATAAGAAATATTACCAGTATTTTGGATGATACCTATAACATTGCGGGAAATACTTTCTTAAGTTTTGGTGATGATGCATCTGCAATAGACATTGGAGATGAAAAATTAGTTCTTCTTGCAGCCGATGGTATATGGGGGAAGCTCATGGAAGCTGATCCTTACTGGGCAGGGTACTGTTCTGTCCTTGTAAACGTTAATGACATAGCAGCGATGGGAGGTAAGCCCATTGGCATGGTAAATGTCTTATCTACACAGAACGATGAAATACGCCGCGAAATTATGAATGGAATAAAAGATGGGGTGAAAAAATTCGGAGTACCTATGGTGGGGGGTCACCATCATCCAGACACACCTTACAATGCCCTGGATGTTTCTATTACTGGAATTGTAGATAAAAATGATATTATTACAAGCTGCGGAGCACAAATTGGGGATAAAATCATTGTAGCCATTGATATTAACGGTGAAATACACCCAAAATTTGATTTAAACTGGGATACAACAACAATGAAAAGTAATGAGCTTGTACAGGCTCAAATCGAGGTAATGAATAGGATAGGGCATCTGAAGCTCGTTACTGCAGGACGGGATATAAGCAACCCTGGAACGCTTGGTACTCTTGGAATGCTTCTTGAAACATCCAGAAAAGGTGCAGTTGTTGAAGTTGGAAAAATACCTCGAAACAAAAGCATTGGATGGGACCAGTGGCTGAAACTCTATCCAGGAGCAGGATTTGTTTTAACATCACCAGAAGATAAAGTCCAAAGATGTGTTAAATTACTTGAAGAGGTGAATATAAGTTCATCTGTTTGTGGGGAAATTATAGAAGAGGAAAAAATGTATCTAACTCATAAAGGACAAAAAGAACTTCTTTTTGACTTTAAAAAGGATATAATAGCAGGTATTAAAGAAAGAATTTCAAGCATGATGTAATCATTGATAATTTCCCTGAACTTAAAATACTTTTAAAAGTTTTTAAATATTTAGAAAATAATAAAAAGTTAGTATTAATTTTTGTAAATTAATATAGTCATTGCAAAAGATGGTGCTAAAAAATTTAAGCAGCCAAGATAAATTATTTATAAAGTTCATGAGGAGTTCCCATGTTTGTAAGGGTTAACAGTGAAGAAATAGAGCTTCCTGAAGGTTCTACCATTAGGGATGCGATTGAAACAGCGAAAGCACCTTATATGGATGGTTGCGTGCTTGGTGTTGTTAAAGGTAAGGAAGAAATTGAAAGGCACGTCAATAAATACAAAATCAAAACTACCAGGGGGAGCATAATAATTGAATTGTTAGAAACAGCTCCTAATTTGATTAAAACATGGAAAAACATGTATAAAGAGTTTGGAGCTCACAGGATACGCTGGACAACATCCAACGAAGTTTCAATGGGTCCAATAAAGTCTGAACTTACTCCAACAAAGAATGAACATCAATATGAAAAGTGGGACGTTATAATAAGCCTTTCAGGATTCACTGCAGATGCAACCCATGTTATTTTCAGTAAATCTAAGCATAAAGCAGTTTACGGATCTCCTGAAGAAAACAGGGGAATATTCGCCAGAGTTATTGGTGGAAAAAGGACTCTATATAATATTACTGATGATGACTTAATAAAAGAGGTTAAACCTGTTATAGAAAGAAGCAGCACAGTTAAAAGTGCTACGATAACTGATCTAGAAACGATGGTAACTGAAGGAAATGAAATATTTACTTATGTGCTTGTTAAAACCGAATTTAAATCACCAGATTCTGCAGAACACTTCTTTGCATTGTCACAATCCGGTAAAATTCATGTAGATTATGATTCAAACTCCTTTGTGGGATTTTACAAATTACAGGGGCTTCAAAAAAGAACTGAATTCATTGATCAAAGAAGAAGAGGCACCGTAACTCTTAGAAATAGCGGCAAGGGAGTTGGCCGCGTTTATATTTACAGGGAGGACCGTGTCTCAACCCCATCCCATACAGTAATAGGGCATGTTGAAAAGGGGATGCAGCTTTTAGATATAGCCAGTACTGGAGATTATATCACATTTAAATCTGACCCTGAAAGAATAATGACCCTTTCCATGACCCAGGAGGAAGCAGAAAAATATTTATCCTCAAAAGGGGTGGAACATATACGTGAAGGACTAAAAAATGATGATGCGATAATTGTAAGGCAGGAACCAGGATTTACAATGGATATAATCAAAGAAGGAAAAGTTAAAACTCTTGGAATAAACAAAGATGAAATAATTTATATTGATATAGATGACATGGCTCCCCGGTCTTCATGGTATTTCAAGAAACTTACAGGCCTTGTAGATTCACCAATAGGATCCCTTAAAGTTCATTTCGCATTTCCTGGAATGAAAGTAATGATGTTTGAGGGAAGATCAAAAGATGCAAGAGGATTAATTCCAGAAAATATTCCCTCAAAATGCATTACCGCAGGTCAGATTGGTATAACCAACATGTCCAGGAGGCATGTGGGGATGGTAGGGGTAAGATTTGAGGATAATGATGAATTTGGACCTACAGGAGAGCCTTTTGATGGTACTAATGTTGTGGGGATGGTGGTTAAGGGATTGGAGAATCTTGAGAAATTTAAAGAGGGAGATATTGTTTATGTCGCCAGATCTTGAAAATTTGGATGTGACCCGGATGATAATATGTACAAGTCAGGATCCCGAGTTTTTGATCAACCTTTTTAAAAAAAAGGTTGACTCTATAGGAGAGCCTTTTGATGGTACTAATGTTGTGGGGATGGTGGTTAAGGGATTGGAGAATCTTGAGAAATTTAAAGAGGGAGATATTGTTTATGTCGCCAGATCTTGAAAATTTGGATGTGACCCGGATGATAATATTAGGACCTTCTGCAAAGATAAATCAGGCAGAACTTGTCCAGAAACTCCATATGCTGGAACTTCCACTTACCATTAAGTCAACATGTTACGGAGCTATGGTTCATGGCCCGGAAGATGTTGTCATGGACGCCGTGGAGAAAATAAGGAAATTAGACCCTTACAATATTTTTACTAAGGATAGAGGGTTTCCTCCAGGCGATCCAAGACGATGCAGAGCTAAAAGAGGGGCTGCAAGAGAAGGTTTTCATCAGCTTGAAAAGGAATTTGAGCTTCTTGAAGGTGTAAGTGAAGCGCTTGCAAAGCCCAGGGGAGTGTATGTGGAAAAACCATGTAAAATTGATCCTGAATTGCTTAAAAAGATCATTGAAGAATGTGAATAATTTTTATCTTTTTAACCCATAAAAATAAAGAGGCTTGATAAAATGCAGATAACTCCTTTTTCAACTGGTAAGGAAATAGCGCCATTTGCACTTGCTGTTCACGAGCTTGTACATAAATTGCCCACAACAATGAGGACAAAAAACTCCACGGGAGTTAGAATTGAAGAGGGAAAAATAATTGATTATGAGTATACTGGTCCGGTCTTGGAAAAAGTACTTTCTGAAGGTAGAATAATCCAGGAAATTCCAGAAAGAGGAGTATATAAAGGAATTCCTGTTATCGTTGTACCAATAAAAGAGAATGATGAAGTTATTTGTGCATTAGGACTTGTTGACATAACCAGAGGAGTGTTCAGTGATCTTATGCACATTACAAGAAGACCAGCGGAAATTAAAGAAGAGCCACGGGGGGAGTTTTATTAAAGTAGCTATATTTCCTCCTAACTCCTTAATACTCGCAGATTTAGTTGAAAGAAAGGGGCACGAAGCCCTGGCATTACAAAAGGAAATCAGAAAGAAGGTTATAGATCCTGAAATTGATTCACCACCATTTAACATTACTGAAGAAGAACCTATAAAAGGGCTTAAATATGCGGCAATTGAAGTTCCATCAGGTGTTAGGGGAAGAATGGCCATATTTGGTCCTTTAATTGATGAAGCAGATGCTGCAATTATAATGGAAGAAGCACCATACGGATTTGGATGTGTGGGGTGTGCAAGAACAAATGAACTTTCGATGTACTGTTTAAGAAAGAAAAACATTCCTATTTTAGAACTTCGATACCCAGCATCAAAGGAAGAAGCAATAGAAATGGTAAACACTATTAACACATTCTTAGACAAACTGGAGGAAAAAGATGGTTAAAATAGCACAGTTATCGTGTGGGACAGAATACAGCGGTATTCAAAAGGAGATTGAAAAAGCCGCTCGAACATTTGGTGCTGAAATAGTTATTCCAGAAGCAGATCTGGACTACATTGAGGAAGCATACAATAAATTCGGTTTTACTGCTGCAAGTTCAAGCATACATCTGATGATAGCACGAGCAATATCCCTGGTTGAGGGAAAATCAGATGCAGACGCTGTTTTCATTGCAACATGCTTTAGATGTGCTGAAGGCGCACTTGTAAGAAATGAAATCAGACGTTTTATCCAGCAAAACACAAATTTACCGGTTGTAACTTATTCATTTACAGAAAGAACAAAGGCTGATGAGCTTTTTATAAGAATGGAGGCTTTATCCACCATTGTAGATAGAAAAAGCTTGCTTGCACGTGAAAAACAGGAAGGCCTGACCCTTGGAATAGATTCAGGCTCCACAACCACCAAAGTGGTTTTAATGGAAAATGATAAAATACTTGGAACCGGCTGGGTTCCTACAATCGATGTTATAAAATCTGCTCAAGATGGGATGGATATTGCCTTTCAAGACACAGAATACGGGTTAGATGATATCGATGGAATGGGAGTAACTGGATATGGAAGACTAACCATAGGAAAACATTTTGGTGCGGCATTAATCCAGGAAGAACTGAGTGTAAACTCAAAAGGAGCTGTATACTTGGCAGGTCGGCAGAAAGGTGAAGCTACAGTTCTTGATATTGGTGGAATGGACAATAAGGTTATTACTGTTAACGATGGTATTCCTGATAACTTCACCATGGGGGGGATCTGTGCAGGAGCATCGGGAAGATTCCTTGAAATAACTGCAAGAAGACTGGGGGTGGACATTAGCGAACTTGGAGCCCTGGCATTAAAAGGAAACTTCAAAAAAGCTTTATTAAACAGTTACTGCATAGTATTTGGTATCCAGGATCTGGTCACATCACTTGCTGCTGGAGGTTCAAAGGAAGATGTAGCCGCCGCTGCTTGTTATTCTGTTGCTGAACAGGTTTATGAACAGCAGCTCCAGGAAATCGATGTTCGAGAACCTGTAATTCAGGTTGGGGGGACATCTCTTATAGAAGGACTTGTAGAAGCTGTAAGCACTGTACTGGGTGGTATTGAAATTATCGTACCTGAAAATTCCCAGCATATCGGCGCTGTTGGAGCTGCACTTTTAGTATCTGGACTGGGGAAAAAATAGCTCTGGAGAATTTAAATGTTAGTTGAATGTTATGATCCACAGGGTGCAGAAGTTTATGAGATGATAATAAGGCAGATACTGCAGGATGTACAGATTGGGAGGGCAATAAAGGACATGAAAGTCTTTGTAGACCCCCGAGAACCAGTATTTATAATTGCAGTTAAATATGAAAAGATCACATCTCCAGTTACTATCGATGATTTTACAGAATATAAATACGATGAAAATGAAAATATGACATATATAAGAGTTAAAGATGAAACCTATCTTCCAGAACTGCTTCAAAAACTATGGGAAATAGAGGGGAGAGAAAAAATACGGCAGCCAAGCAGGTTTGAAGTAATTATCAATGATCCAAAGACAGAGCTTAAGGGCCTGGCAATTCACGACCCAAAAGAAGATCTGAAAAAAAGGATATACGACGCCATATTCAGGATTATCCCTGAAGGTTTTAAGGTTATCAGACATTATTCTAAGGAAGATATCATTGCAATGGTATGTTCTGATGAGATTATTAAAGAAGAATGGATTAAAAAGCAGGAAGAAATGATTAAAAGCTTGGAGGATGAGGTATGAGAGAAAGTAAATTTGCCCACATAACAAAGGTACACCCTTGCTTTAACGAGAAAATGCACGATAAAGTTGGAAGAATCCACGTTCCAATTGCACCTAAATGTAATATTCAGTGTAATTTCTGTACAAGAGATATAAACAAATGTGAAGTTCGTCCAGGAGTTACTTCAAGAGTAATGACCGTGGATGATGCGATAGCACATGTAAGAAAGGTTACAGCAGAAATGCCCATATCTGTCGTCGGTGTTGCTGGTCCGGGAGATGCCCTTTTTAATGAAGAAACATTTGAGTTCTTTAAAAGGGCTGGTGAGGAATTTCCAGACCTCATAAAATGTATGAGTACAAATGGACTTTTATTACCCGATAAGGCTGATTTACTGGCCGAACTTAAGATTAATTCAGTTACAGTTACTGTAAATGCTGTTGACCCTGAAATTGGAGAGGAGATTTATGCAGGAGTCTTTTATGATGGAAAGATTTACAGAGGCAGAGAAGGGTTTGAAATACTTTCCAGAAATCAGCTTGAGGGAATAGAAAAGGTGGCTCGAAAGGGAATCGTTATTAAAGTAAATGCAGTGCTGATTCCGGGATTAAATGAAGATCATATCGTGGATATAGCCAGAGAAGCTAAAAAAAGAGGCGCATCACTTATGAATGTAATTCCACTGATACCTCTTAACAAGTTCAAAGACTATGAAAAACCAGGCTGCACACTGATAAGTCAGGTAAGAGACCAGGTTGAGGAGATAATCCCAGTATTTAGAGCATGCAGCCAATGCAGGGCAGATGCATATGGAGTTCCTGGTAAAAAGGACAAACACCTTGATATGACTCCAATGAGCCATTATTAAACTATTTTGGTAGAGGCAGAACATGAAGACAATGTACTGGAAAAATAATCACCTTTTTTTACTGGATCAAACTAAACTACCTGATGAAATCACTTACTTTGAATGTAAAACCCACAAAGATGTTATTTATGCCATTAAAACCATGAAAGTGCGGGGCGCTCCAGCAATAGGAGTTGCAGCAGCCTTTGGTATGGCACTTGCAGAACTGGCAGGTGAAGACCTTGAAAAAACAGGTGAAGAAATTAAAGCAGCACGTCCTACAGCAGTAAATCTTTTCTGGGCAGTTGATAGAGTACATAATTCAGATAATGCACTTGATGAAGCTTTAAAAATGTATGATGAAGATATTGAAACAAATAAAGCCATTGGAAGACATGGTGCAAAAGTAATTGACGATGGAGATACTATTTTAACCCATTGTAATGCAGGTGCACTTGCCTGTGTAGATTATGGAACAGCTTTAGGTGTTATTAGAGCTGCGTTCCATGAAGGCAAAAAAATAAAGGTCATATGTGATGAAACAAGGCCATTTTGTCAGGGCGCAAGGCTCAGTGTCTTTGAAATGCAGCAGGAGAAAATTCCAGTTAAGCTAATCGTTGATAGCGCAGCAGGACGCATGATGCAGGCTGGAAAAGTTAATAAAGTTATTGTAGGGGCAGATAGAGTTGCAAAAGGAGGAGTAGCTAATAAAATAGGCACTTTAATGGTTGCCCTTGCTGCAAAAAGGTTTAACATCCCATTTTATGTTGCAGCGCCAAAAAGTACATTTGACTTTGAAAACTCCATATATGATACTGAAATAGAAGAAAGAGATCCCAATGAAGTTATGTACTTCGGAGAATGCCGAGTTGCACCTGAAGGAACAGAAGTAGAGAATCCTTCATTTGATATTGTGCCCAGCGATTTGATTACTGGTATCATTACTGAAGAAGGGATTTTAGAGCCGTTTTAAATCATTTTCAAATATTTCAATATTCACCAGATTCCAGGTAACAGCCTGTATCTTACTTCATTTGTATATTCCATGTATCCTTCTAATTCTCTCTGCAGGGTTTCATCTTCAAGGTAGGTTCTTATAACAAGCAAAAACACTGCAATTACCGATGGAATTAATCCCCAGAATGAACCAAGAACTAATGGTGTAGCAATTATAAAAAGTATCCCTCCAAAGTATCCTGGATGTCTAAGGTAGTGATATGGACCGCTTTTACAAACTGTTTGTCCCCTATCCTTCTGGATACGAACAACAGATGAAAAGAATTTGTTCACCTTTTTTGCCCATAATATGATTATCTGCCCTATTGAATACACCACAATTCCGACGATGACTATAAAAATAGGGATTCGTGGTTCCCATGTAAAACGCCCACCATCAAAGACTGATATTATAAGAGTCGCAAAAAAGACAGGTACAGAAACAATATAGATGATTTTATCCCATCTCTTCATGCCTTTTCCAGGTTTTAACCTTTCATTTATTAATTCGGGAGGTAGTAAGAAATGGGAGAGCAATATAAAAATAATGTTCAATCCATTGTACACCCATCCCTGCCAGTAATCGATGCGTCCTGCACCAATGAATGTTATAGCAATCATTAATGCAAGGAAAGAAATGGATTTAAAAAGTAACTTTCCTTCTACTTTTCCAAGCTTACTTACCTGATTGGTCATATATAATCCTCCTAACACTTTTATCTAATGGTTTGACACATGCAAACACCATGAGAGGATATTTACCATCTTCCATAATAAAACGGTCATACAGATGTTCCATTTTCATTTGTTTTACTTCAAATCCTACCTCTTTTAAAAGATCAAGCCATGTTTTCAAATTGAAAATGCCTAATGTATGGCATTCAGTGTGAATTCTCAGTTTACTCTTTTGACGAATCAAATAGATAAGTGTTGCTTCATAAATCGTCAGAGCAGGGTTTGGAATATAGTTATTTTCAAAAATTGTGATTTCTATATCTCCTTTAGAACCAGTATAAACAAAATTATTCTCTATGAACTCTTCTTTGATATTAGCTACAATTAAGAGTACACCGCCTGGTTTCAAGTGGTTGTATGCTGTAATAATTGTACTTTTGAGGTCTTCTACCGTGGTCATATAACCTATAGAATCAGGAATAGCAACTGCATCAAAACATTCGCCTAATTTTACTGTTCTCATATCACCATGGTGATATGTCACTTCCAGATTGCAATTTCTTGCAATTTCAAGCATACCGGGACTCAAGTCCACCCCTGTTACTTTAAAATGTTTTTTAAAGGTGTAATCATTGCCACCTGCACCACAACCAAGATGAAGCAAGGTTTTTGTTTTGGATTTTGAATGATCTTTGATTACCCTGCTAAATACCTCTGTCTCTTCTACATATTCCTCAGGTGGAGCAATGATTGGATCAGTCCATGCAAACTCATTGTATGCTTGCCATTTATGTTTTTTCATATTTAACTCCTCGCTTGAATTTGGGGAAATCTTTGATTTTCCTTTTATCCGCTGTTAGGCGATAATGCGAACAGTGGGGTGTTTATTTCCCAAATATAACCAGAACAACTAGCCATATAACCAACAACGACCAGGCAATTTTATTCCAAAGAAATATCTTCCTGCCGTCAAATGGTGTAAAAGGAAATATCGGAATCAAATTAAATAGAGCAAGTGCAAAGTTCACCCAAAACCCGACCATTCCCAAGGTTACAGGCCACCCAGTATTTGCCAGGTAGGATAGAGTTAAAAAGCAGGAGGCCAGTACTAAGCTAATAACAGGGCCAACGCTGTAAATTAAACCCATTTCTTTGATCTTCTTGTTATATGGCCAGTCAGTCTGCTTGATGAAAGTTGAGCCATAAGATGGATAACCACCTA